>CALVUY010000058.1 GCA_944363705.1 uncultured Bacilli bacterium
TTTTCTATTTATTAATAAGTTTAGGTCGTTGTTTTTATTTTGTCAAATTGTAAGATTTATTTTTGAAAATTCCCTAAGAAATGTGGCAAGTTAGACCCTGTTCCTGAATTTATTGTTAATGAACAGATTGGATTTTTAAAATTTATCAAAAAGAAAGACACTCCCAAAATGGAATGTCCTTACTGTGGTTCTACTATGGAACAACTTAAAATTTAAAGTTTTTGCTTTATTCTTTTTGTCGTGATACTAAATTATATTAGTATCATTTTTGTTTTAGATATTTTTAAACGCACTTTCCTTATAGATAAAAAATAGGACGCATCAAAAAATACGCCCATAAAACTCTAATACATAAATAATATATCACACTTGAACAAAGCTAATCAATAAAATACTTAAACTAATTCTCTTTATTTATTTTATGTTCAATACATTTTACTAACTGTACACTAGCTTCCACATCATCAACACTACGATTAGTAAATTCTGCTATTTCACTAATGTCAGCATCAGATGAAAGATTATACCTACTTGCATGAATAACCTTACTAATAGTTATCAAAGTTTCATTAATATCCTCTTCATCATGAATTGCATCCCTGACACTATCACCAACAATTTCAATTATCTTCTTAGGTTCTTCTGCTAATTTAACATTATCTTCAACTTCACTAACTACAGCAAATGGATACATTTTTTTAACCATCTCTTCAAGCTTTAAAGAAACTGGCATTTTTAATTTTGTCATTAAAGAAAAAGAATAATCACAGTCCAAAGTCACATTAAACCCTGCTAATATAGACATCATAGTTTGTACTTTAACATTAATATCTTTACTACTAAAATCAGGATCTTCTTTATAAAATAGCTTATATATTTCTATTAATGCTTTATCATCATCATTTAAAGTAATTGCTTTAACCTCAGTTAATAATGTATCAATATACTGCATAATATTGTCTATTTCTTTAGTAACAGTTGAACGTTTATTAGGAAAAACAATTGTCATATCACTGTGACTATAATTTAAACTTATCCCATCTTTAGTATTATACTCAACTGTGACTTCTTTAGTATTATATCCATCAAACATTTTATAAACCTTTTTAAATGAAAATAAAGGTTGACTCTTATCATATTGAACAAATTCTGAACCATTTTTATCACAAAAATAAACATCAAGTGATACTTCCATATAATCTCTAAATATCGTCCTTAAAATTGTTACATTTTCTAACATATCATCGTGCTTATGATTATCTACAAAATCTCTCAACATACGTCTTACTTCATTTTCATTACTATCTTCTCTTAAAGGCACACCTTTATATTTAATTTCTATACTTCCATCATCAAAATTAAGTGTATCACAAAATCTTACTGTTTCCATAGTTCCTCCTCTATTTGACTACATATTATATATCACAAACGCTCTTTTTGCAATTTAATTTTAATAAAAAATAGGGCTCTATTTACAATAGCCCTACAAAAAGAATAATTATTTAAATATAGAATATACTAACAAATCATTTACCTCACCAGTCACTTTATTTTTATATCTTCTTTTTAACACAGCTTCTTCTTTCATCCCACATTTTAAAGCAGTTTTAATACTAGCAATATTATTACTAGGAATAATCGCTTCTACAACATTGAAATTACATTCATATAAAAGATAATTTATAATAACCTTTAAAGCTTCACTCATATATCCATTATTAAAATATTTAGAACTAATACTATAACCAATTTCAATACATTTATACTTATATGATATATCACCACTAATAATTCCTATTACATTATGATTTTCTTTTAACTCAATACACCACTCATATCCACCTTTTTCATATTTTTTTAACCAGTAGTCAATCATTTTCTTTGTTTCTTCTTTATTTTTATGAGGCTTAAAAGTTAAATACTCATTTGTAATTTCATCTGTTGCCCAATTTTCATAAATTTGATCTAAATCATCAATAGATATTTTTCTAATTATTAATCTCTCAGTTTCAAAATTTTTCATATTACATCACCACATTTCTCTTTTTCTATAATAAACAACAGTCCCTACAAACAACACTAAACCAATACAAGATATAACTAATCCTTCTTTAAATAAAGGAGAAGTATAAACTATTTTTATATTATGACTACCTTCATTTATATCAAAACCAATAAAACTCTTATTAACAACTTCATAATTAGTCTTTTCACCGTCTACATATATTTCAAAACCTTTATCATAAGGAATAGATAGTTTAAAGTAACCATCATCTTTTACATTAATATTACCTTCTATAACATCACCTTTAGTCTTATCTTTATCAATAACAAAAGGAGATATTTCATCATTAATAGATATTAAATCATTATAATCATATAAAGCCATATCAAAGCCAGTTAATCTAAACTTACCCTCACTAAAAGTAATTTCTAAAGTGTCTCCACTTAAAGAATATTCAAAATTATAATTATTATTATGATACTTCCATCTCCTACAACTAAGTTTATTACTCACTCCATTAATAGTAATATAAGAATCATCTTCACTACACTTGTTATTATAAAGCATCTTAAATCTTAAAAGTAAAATATCACTATCACTAACATTATTTAATTTAACAACTAACTTATTATCTTTAGAAGCTTTAATAAAATATTTACCATTATCCTCTTCTATACTTAAATTCTTACTTTCTAAAACATTATAATCTGGAACATATTCTCTAACTTTCTTAACATAACTATCACTATAATCACCATCAAAAATAGCATAATTCAAATAAGCATCTAACTTCTCAAAATAATTAAGACTCTTATACTCATCTAAACTCATTATCTTACTAGTACTATATCCAATAGGTAAAACATCTTCATTTCTATAAATACCATCAGAAACTCTCTCATACCCTAACATATTATTACTATTATTAAATAAATACTTATTACCCATATAAAAGTTATAGAAAATATTATTATTACCTGTAAGCATTCCATAACTCCTATAAATAAATTCATTATTAATTAAATTATTATAAAAATCTTTATAATAAGAGTTAGATAAAGAAGAATAAATACTACCTGTATAGTAATCTACATCATAAATATAATTAGATTTATCTAACTTAACTTTTTGATCACTCATTCTATAAAAACTATTATCATTATCTAATACTTCTTTTACTTTAAGACTAGTCTCTTCATAATCTAAAGTATCATAAAACTCTTTAGTTACAAAGATATCAGAAAAATTAGTAGGAATAACTAAAACTAAAGACATAATAACAAGATAAACATAAAGTACATATTTTTTCTCTAGCTTAAAACTAATGAGAATAATAATAGCCAAAAGAACCATATCAGCTACAAATAACAAACATAAATACTCACTCTTATAAACAAAAACAAAAAGATTAATAACAGCAACTATTAAAGAGATAATAATACTAATCCTTAACTTATTTTTATTATTAAAAACATTCTTAAGGAAATAACCAATTATGAGGATAGCAAGAGGCAACATTGGTATAAAAGCTTTACCATTTAAATACATACCCCCATTAAATATATAGTCAAAGATAGGAAAAACTAACAAAATACTAAAGATTATACTAATTACTTTAACTTCTCTTTTCTTAGTAATAATTCCATATATTAAAGCAACTATAAAGATAGCACTTAATCCAAGAGAATAAGCTGAATATAAAGTATTAGAAATATCAAAGTTAGGAATAAGTAATCCTAGTAATGAAATATCCTTATTAGTAGCAGTCCTACCATCAAGTAAAGAATAAAGAGTTGGAAGTAATAAAACACAGCTCATAAGAACTGATATAAACATTATAAAAAGATATTTAAATCCTTCTTTAAAGAAATCTTTAACTGTAATTTTCTCATTTTTCTTATCTTCAATATATCTAAAAATACCATAAAGTAAGACACAAACTAATCCTACAACACTAAAGTAATAACTAGTTAAAATCATTAGGAAAATAGATATAACTAATAAAGATATTTTCTTCTTATCAAAATACTTATCAACACCTATTAAAGCCATAAGTAAAAAAGGCATATAATCTACAAACATAATATGGCGATGTAAATGGAAAATAAAACATCCTGCAGTTAAAAATAGTAACGTACTAACAAAACTTATCTTTGAATCAAACCTTCTTCTTAAGAAATAATACATTAAAACAATACTTACTATTAAACATACAATCATACTAAACTCTATATAAGTTATCATAGATACAAAAGGTAATAGATAAGATATTAAAATAATAGGATTAAAAAGTCCATAATAAGAAATATTATAGATATTTTGTCCTCCTCCAAGATTAAAAGCAAAGTTAGGAAAAAAGTCTCCTGTATCATAGAATAGTTTTCTTAAATAATCAGGAAACATAATATGCTGACTAAGCCAGTCTTTCTTAGACCCAAAAAAATTAGTAAAGTTAACAAGAATTAAAACGATAACTAAACTAATTATAATTAAAGTTAAAACACTAATAATGTCATTTTTATGTTTGCTTAACTTCTTCATAAGTCCCCCCTAACTAATTGTAATACTACTATTAACTGGTACTACTTGTATCATCGTATTACCATCACTAACAACAATTTCTTTATCATTATAATAGTAACGAGTCTTACCACTTCTAGAATCTTTACTCCAAGTAATAGGTATAGCATAACCATTAGTAATGTAATATCCTTCCCCACTACCTACAGTATCTAAATCTTGTCTTCCATAACTATCAAGAGTACTATTATTAACTTTCATAATAATTATATTTTTATAATGATATTGTACCCCACTATCTCTATCAGTATGTGGACTATTATTCATATAACGTAAATAATATCTATTAGTAGAATCATAAGTATAACTTCTAACCTCGCTATAAGAATAAGTCATACTAATGGTATTAGCAGTTAACAAGTCGCTTGTATCATTAAAAGCAATATCATCAGGAGTATAATTTAAAAGACTATAATTATCACTAGTAGTACTATAACCTTTACTTCCTGCAACATTATATAAATCTTCTATACTAGTAAAAACATTATGAGGTGCAGCAATATTATAATTACGATAATAACCATTATCATAAAGTCCATTAATATTATTAACACCTAAAGCTCTAATATCATTTTGGGCAAAAGTACTCCATCCATAATGAGCATAAATAGCATCACTTTCTAAAGCATAATCTAAAAAATAATGTCTACTACTTCTAACAGGACCAATTACACTAGTATTAACATCCTTAAAAATAGCCATTATACGTGTTAATCCACCTTCTACAATTATTTCATAAGTTAAATAAGCATCTTGTAATCCTACGTGAGCATTATTACCTACATTATTATCAATCATAACAGCAATAGGTCTTCTATTACTATTAACATCATAAACAGTTAAATCCTTCTTCTCAACAGTACTAGCATCATCTATTTTCACATTCTCTTTTTTATTAGATTTATTATCATTCATAGACAACAAAAAATAGAAAAGTCCTATTAATATTAAAAACAATGCCACACTAATAACACTAATTATAATTATTTTCTTTTTATTATGGTTAGGTTTAATCCTAACTTCACCTAAAGACTTTGGTTTTCTCACAACTACCACCCAACTAAATTTTAGCATAGTTTAAATAATAATTAAACTTTAAAGGAAAAGTTTCCAAAACTTGACAAAAAGTATACTATTTACAAATCATCGAAAAAACGGTGTTGCCTTTAGAAAATGGGAATAAAAAAGTGACTATCTATATTCATTCATAGATAGTCCTTTATTTTTATCTTACAAGTTTCTTAACATAAGGACTTTCCACAGATTTATATCCTATAAATGTTTCTGTACTAGCAATATCTTCTCTTCTATTTTGTAAAGCAACAACTTCGTTTGCATTATTCAATTCAAACACATCAGCTTTATCAATACTTTTTACAATTTTACTAGACCTTACAACACTAGTACCAGGCAAAGCTTTTTCTTTCATTTTATCTGCCATTCCCATAATCTAAAACATCCATATTAATTAACAACTATATCCCTATCGCTAGGCATTACTTGTATAAAAGTATTACCATCACTCACCTTTATTTCATCTCCATTACTATAAGAATAATAAGTCTTACCACTTCTAGAATCTTTCTCCCAAGTAATAGGCATCATATAACCATTAGTAATATAATAGCCTTCCCCACTTCCTACTGTATCTAAATCTTGTCTACCATAATCATCAAGAGTACTATTATCTACTTTCATAATAATTATATTTTTATAATGATATTGTTCTCCACTATCTCTATCAGTATGAGGAATCCCATTCATATAACGAAGGTAATAACCATTATCACTATCATAAGTATAACTTCTAACTTCACTATTAGAATAAGGAATCTCAACACTAGTTAAAGACATACCTTCTAAACTACAATTCTCCCCATCACAGTTTAATGAATTATCAGTTTTCTCCAAATCTACCTTTTTACTAACATAATTTAAATTTTCATAATCACTAGATGTAGTATCATAACCTAACTCTTCAGCTTGTAAATATAAATTATCAATACTAGTAAAAACGTTATGAGGAGCAGCAATATTATTATCACGATAAAAGGCACCATCATAAAGTCCATTAATATTATCAACAGAAAGAGCCTCAATATCATTCTCTGCATAAGTACTCCATCCATAATGAGCATATATTGCATCATTCTCAAGAGCATAATCTAAAAAATAATGTCTACTACTTCTAACAGGTCCAATTACACTAGTATCAACATCTTTATATACAGCCATTATTCTAGTTAGTCCACCTTCAACAATAATTTCATAAGTTAAATAAGCATCTTGTAACCCTACTTGTTCATCATTATCAACATTATTATCAATCATAATAGCAATAGGACGTTTATTACTATTAACATCATAAACATTTAACTTTTCCTTTTTTTCTACCAAAGGCACATCATTACCAAGATAAACAAAATAATAGTAAGTTCCTCCTATCAAAGCCAATAATAAAATTATAAATATAATAAATGCTATTCTTCTTTTTCTTTTCTTCTTCACAAGCACCACCTCTACTTTAATTTTATCACAAATTTATACTACTTAATAGAACAAATTATTATAAAAAACATAAAGTATACTAGGTGATTATATGTCTCAATTAATTCAATATACAAGTAAAGAATTAGATTTACTAGCAAGATTAATGCGAGCAGAAGCAGTTGGTGAAGGAGATTATGGTATGCTTATGGTAGGCAATGTTGGTGTAAATAGAGTCCTTGCTAACTGTTATACATTTAGAAATATAAATACAATTACCAAAATGGTATTTCAAAATCCAGGAGGTTTCGCTGGTATAAACAGTCCTCAATTCACATCAGGTTCCACAATCAAAGAAAGAGAACTAGCAGAAAGAACCCTAAAAGGAGAATATTACTATCCTGCAACTAATGCATTATGGTTTTATGCACCAGGAAGAAATAGCAATTGTATTAGTACTTGGTATGATCAAGCCCTAGCAGGAAGATTTAAAAATCATTGTTTCTATGCCCCTGATCCAAATATATGTCCTCCACTGCATTAACACAATTAAAAATATATTGTCAAATCATAGTAAACTATGCTATAATAAATGTGTTCCAAAGAGAACCCATAGGGGCGTGGTATAATGGTAGCATAGGAGTCTCCAAAACTTTTGATGGGAGTTCGATTCTCTCCGCCCCTGCCATTAAGAAACTTAAAGACCCTTGGCATAAGAGTCTTTTTTATATTATTATATAAGAAGGTGATACAAATGAGTGAAACTGATAAAAAAAGTTTAGAAAATGCTAAAAAACTATTTTCAAGTGGAGATATTAACAACATTGAAGTTGGTACTATTAAAGGATTACAACAAATTCATAAATATCTATTTGAAGGTTTATATGACTTTGCAGGTATCATCAGAAAAGAAAACATTTCTAAAGGAAATTTTAGATTTGCTAACACTCTATATTTAGAAGATATATTAAAAAAAATAGAAACAATGAAAGAATCTACATTAGATGAAATAATTGATAAATATGTAGAAATGAATATCGCTCATCCTTT
>CALVUY010000059.1 GCA_944363705.1 uncultured Bacilli bacterium
GGATGACTTCCTATCGCCATAACTACATAATCACAAGAAAGATAATAGTTAGATCCTTCTATATTAACAGGCGATAATCTTTCGTCTCCTTCTTTTTTTACAAGCTCTGTCTTAATAACTTCGATTCTTTCTACATTTTTTTCTCCATAAATACCAAGAATATTATTTTGGAACAAGAACTCTACTCCTTCTTCTTTCGCTTCCTTAATCTCATTAGCTTCAGCAGGCGCTTCCTTATCGCTTCTTCTATAAATAACATATACTTTTTTAGCATTTTTTCTTTTTATAGTACGAGATACATCCATTGCAACATTACCACCACCACTGATTACTACTGTTTTACCAGTATAATCAGGATGATTATTAGATTCTAGCAACTCATTACCACCAATTACACCATTTAAATCTTCTCCAGGTATATTCATCTTACTAGAAAGATTCGCTCCAAATCCTAAAAACACCGCATCATACTCATTCTCTAAGTCTTCTAAACTAAAGTCTTTGCCTATACTTTGATTAAGCTTAACATTTATACCTAATTCTAAAATCTTATCAATTACTTTTCTTAATAAAGTCTTATCTAGCCTAAACTCAGGTATCCCATGATATAAAAGACCCCCTAAATAATTATGTCTTTCATAAATAGTAACATCTACTCCATTTCTTCTCAAGAATGCTGCACAAGTTAATCCAGATGGTCCTCCTCCTACAACCGCAACTTTCTTATTTTTTAGAGGTAAACTACTAATAGACCAATTATTCTTCAAAGCCATATCGCCAATAAAAGCTTCTATATCTCCAATTTTAACAGATTCAAAAGATACTTTCTTTACACACATTCCTTGACACTGCTTCTCATGAGGACAAATTCTTCCACAAACAGAAGGTAAAACTGTTGTCTCTAATAACAAATGATATGCTTCCTTATACTTACCATCTCTTGCTAACTTTATAAAACCAGTTGTATCATTATTTAAAGGACATCCTACCTGACAAGGCTTAGTAACACAAGAAAGACATTCTAAAGTTTTAGCCTTTATCTCTTCTTCATTCATTCATCTTACCTCCCAACAAATAAGATTTATCTTGATAAGTAGTATGAAGTAACTCTTCTGCCTTAGGACTATTTGGATATTCTAAAAAATCTTTATATATTTCTTTTATCTCAGGATTTTCATGACATAATCTAAGCCTAGCTTTTTCATCTTCTTTATAAATACCATTCATTCTAGCAAGCTTAGTCTTATCAAGATTAAGTAAAGTACTCTTAGGTTGTCCTCCACCTGCAATACAACCACCCAAACAGTTCATAACTTCAACAAAATGATAAGTAACTTCTCCACTTCTTATCTTATCTAATAATATTTTAGCATTTTTCATTCCATTAAGAACTGCAACTTTAATTTCTAAGTCATCAATCATAACAGAAGCTTCCTTAATCCCTTCCATTCCTCTAACTTCATTAAATACTAATTCTTCTTTACTTAAATTCTTTCCAGTTAAATAGTAATAAGCAGTTCTAAGAGCAGCCTCCAACACTCCTCCGCTATTTCCAAAAATAAGACCTGCACTACTACCTTTTCCTAAAGGAGAATCAAAAGTAGAATCTTCTAAAGATATTAAATCAATCCCTTCTTCTTTTAAAAGTAAAGCTAACTCTCTAGTAGTTAAAACAAAATCAGTATCAGAAACACCTGATCTATTTACTTCATCTCTTTTAATCTCACTTTTCTTAGCCGTACAAGGAGCGATAACAACATTTAAAATATCTTTAGCAGGTATTTTTTTCTCACCTGCAAAATAAGTCTTAATCATAGTAGATTGCATTGTAATAGGACTTTTACAACTAGATAAATTAGGTATAAATAAAGGATAAAAGATTTCTGCATACTTTACCCAAGCAGGACAACATGATGTAAACATAGGTAGAGTTCCTTTATTTTTAATACGATTAACTAACTCCATCGCTTCTTCCATAATAGTTAAATCAGCCCCAAAAGCAACATCAAAAACATAATCAAAGCCTAATTTTCTTAAAGCCGTTACAACTCTTCCTTCCAAGTTTTCTCCTAAACCAACTCCAAACTCTTCTCCTATTGCCACCCTAACAGCAGGAGCGATACTAACAGTCTTTACAATGCTTTTATCTTTTAATAATTTCTTTAATCTTAAATAATCAAACTTCTCATGAATACTTTCTGTAGGACACATATTAACACACTGCCCACAGTTTATACAAATAGGCTTCCTACTTTTATCTATCTCATACATCCTTGCCACAGTAACTTCATCACGACAAATCTTAACACAATATCCACAAGAAATACATTTACTATAATCTTTTTCTATCGCTTCATTATCTTTAGAATAAATAATTACTAAATCTTCTTCCTTCATACAACACTTCCTAAAATTATATTTTCATTTTACTTAATATTTCTCTACCATCTGAACTATCAGTAACAACACCCATTAACTCCATTCCCATTAAATAACTTAATCTATTAGATAAAAACTCTATAGAGTTAACTGTATCTTGATTAGGTGCAGATCCTTGAGCGAATAAATATAATTTTTTCCCTCTTAAAGCTTCCGCTTCAGGTAACATATAAAGCCTATCTATAAAAGTCTTTAACATACCACCTACAGTATACCAATAAACAGGACTACCTATTACTAGAATATCATATTTATCCATTTCTTTTAATACCTCTTTCATCTCATCATCATCAAACACTTGTCCATACTGAGATATTCTATAATCTGCCATCTGTAAAACATCATGCTCTTTATCTTTTAATAACTCTTCTCCTATTCTATAAGTATTACCATCCCTATTAGGACTACTATTAACAAATAATATCTTTTCCATAAATCATTCCTCCTAAAACCATAATACACCCGTATTCTACTCCCATGTCAAGAAAAATAAAAAGACAAGAACTAATTCTCATCTTTTAATTCTAACATTGCACTAGTTACTTCTTCTTCTATTTCCTGTAAAGCACTTTTACTAATATTAGATAGTATTACTAATTCATTAATTGTATCAATAATAATTTTACCCCAAATAATACCACTTCTCACTTTTAAATCATTAAACATATCAGCAGTAATACTATCAAAGAAATAACCAATAACAACTCTATCTCTTGCAATTACTAATCTTTTATTAGTAACAGCAATTATCCCTGTACTAGTAACATCCAAAGAACTATTATTTTTCTGAGCATAGAAAGCATATCTAATCACTTCATCATCATGTAAATGTTCAAGTAATAATTTAGAATGCTTTTTTAATCTCCACCCAATAGTCAAAGGATATTTACTTTTAAAACTAGCAAGTTGACTTCTTAAAATCTCTTCATTATTCATAAATACTCCTATTCTTCAATAAGACCATTATCTTTAAAGAAATTAACAGCAGTATCTTTATCAATAAGACCTTCTAAAACATCAACAAATTCATCATCTTTAACTACTATTAACATTGGTGTACCATATCCACCTTCTTCATCAAAATAATCATTAGACTCTATAAAATCTGCTTGCCCTTCATCATCTAATTCATCAGTATTTAAATAATTAACTTCTATACCATATTCATATACTATATTTCTAACAATAGGTTCCATTTCTTGACAATAATGACAAGTAGGTCTAGCAACATAAATTATAGATGCTTCATCACCTTTTAATAAATCTAAATATTCATCAATATCAATTTCATTTAAATCTCCTTGTTCATCTTCTGAAATATCACTACTATCATTAGAACTATTATTAGTAGAACTTGTTGTAGTAGTACTTCCTCCATTATCACATTCTTTTAATTCTGATGTAAAATAACTTGCACCAAAAACTATTATTAAAACTAAAACTACTATAGTGGTGTTTTTTACTTTTTCAATTGTTTCTTTCTTCATAAACTTCTCCCTCCGTCTACAATTATATCATAAAATAATTAAAAATTAAGTATTATTAATTAATTTCCTCTAAATTTCACTTTAATATATATTTTTTTCATATATACTTTGTAAATTAATCCAAAATTCAGTTGGAATATCAAATAGCTTTTCTAAAGCATTAGCAAACCTATCAGAAATAGCTTTCCTTCCACTTATTACATCACTAATATATTCTTTAGAAGAATTAGTTCTAACCATTAACTCTTCTTGTGTCATATTTCTATCTAATATTATTTCTTTAATAGTTTCTCCTGGATAACTAATTAAATCTTTTTCTATCATAATAATACACACTCCCCTTAATCATATATATCATACATTTTATAAAATTATCAATAAAAAATAAATATTAAATGATTTTTTTTCATAGAGTATAAAGAAAGGAATGATACCAAAATGAAAATAGGACTTCCAAAAGCACTACTTTACTATTACTATGCTCCTATATGGAAAGCTTTCTTTAATGAATTAAATGTAAAAGTTATTGAAAGTGATAATACTACTCTTAAGACCCTAATACTAGGTAAAGAAAAAAGTATTGATGAATCATGTCTTGCTTTAAAGATATATCTAGGACATATTGAAGAATTAAAAGATAAATGTGATTATATCTTAATACCAAGAATATATTCTTTAACCAAATCAGAACAAGTATGTACCAATTTCAATGCTTTATATGACATTGTAAGAAACACTTTTCCTGACATAAAGATACTAAATTATAATATTGATATTAAACATCATCACAGTGAAAAAAGTGGTTTTATCAAAATAGGAAAAGAACTAGGCTTTAGTATTATAGAGTCTTTAGAAGCTTATAACAAGGCCAAAGAAATAGAAAAGGATTATAAAAGACGTGAGGAAAAGAAAGCTAAAGAAGAATTAAGAAGTAATAAAACAAAGATATTACTACTAGGTCATCCCTATATTTTAAATGATAATTTAATAGGTAAAAACATAACAAACTATCTAGAAAAAAATAATATCTCTATTATTTACAGTTATCAAATACCAAGAGATTTAATAGAGTTTAATTGTAATAAAATATCTAAAAAAATACACTTTACTATGAACAAAGAACATCTAGCAGCATTTAACTACTTCAAGGATAAAGTAGATGGCACCATTATTTTAACTGCCTTTCCTTGTGGACCAGATTCTCTATCTAATGAAATGATTATAAGAAAAAGAAAAAAACATCCAACTCTTTTATTAACTTTTGAAGATTTAACTAATAATACAGCAGTTATTACAAGGTTAGAGAGTTTTCTTGATATGTTAAAAGGAGGAATCCACTTATGAAACAATTAGTAGCATTCCCTCAACTTGGTAATTATTTTAATCCCTTAAGAAAATTAATAACAAATACTACTCATCTAAAAGTAATAGAAATGCCTAAAATAACAAAGAAAACTATTTCCTTAGGTTCTAAAAACTCTCCTGATACTGTATGTGTTCCTTTTAAATATAATTTAGGTAATTTTATAGAAGCTTTAGATAAAGGGGCAACTGTATTATTTCAAGCAGGAGGAGGTTGTAGATATAGATATTATGCTGAAGTACAAGAGACTATCCTTAAAGATTTAGGATACAATTTTACGATGTATCAAATTATAGAAAAAGATCATGCTAGGTTTGGAGAATTATATAAAACTATGTTAAAGTTAAACCCTTATCTTACTAGAAGAAAGCTTATAAAGGAAATAATAAGTACTCTTCTTTATATTTATTATCTAGATAACATAGATATTTATATAAGAAAAAGAGTTGGTTTTGAAAAGAATAAGAACAGTTTTAAAAGAATAAAAGATAATTTTATTAAGAAAGCTAACAAAGAAAATAGTATTATAAAATTAACAAGACTCTATCATAAAACAAAGAAAGAATTAAAAAAAGTAGAGATTAATAAACCTAAAGATACTCTAAAAGTAGGTATTATAGGTGAATTATATACGGCAATGGAATCATTCGCTACATATGAATTAGAAAAGCTATTAGCATCTTACAATATAGAAATAAAAAGATTTACTAATCTTAGTTATTTATTATGGCAAAAGAAATTAATAGAAAAATATATGAAGTTTAAAGTAAGAAAGTATTGTAAATATACATTAGGAGCAGATGGACTAGATAATGTATATAGAGTCTATTGGTTAAAAAAGCATAAATATGATGGTATCATTCATACCAAACCTACAGGATGTACTCCAGAAATAGGAGCAATGCCAATAATAATGAATATTGCTAAAGATAATAATATGCCTATTATATTCTTATCTTTTGATGAACAAACAGGAGTTGAGGGATTAAATACAAGGATTGAAGCATTTTATGATTTATTAAAGATTAAGAAGGAGGAAGAAAATGGAAGCGACTCTAGGAATTGATATAGGTTCTATTTCTACCAAAGGAGTAATTCTTGATAATGATAATAATATATTAGCATCTACCTATCTATGGACTGAAGGTAATCCTATTAAAGCCGTTAAGAAAGTTTTAAAGAATTTAGAAGAACAAATATCAGAAGATATAAAAGTAACATCAGTTGGTACAACAGGTTCTGCTAGAAAGCTTATAGGAACTATGTTAGGAGCAACAAGTATAAAAAATGAGATAACTGCCCATGCTATAGGTACTTTATCTAAGTACCCTGATATTAGAACTATCTTAGAAATAGGAGGACAAGACTCTAAGATAATTCTCTTAGATAATGGAATAGTTACAGACTATGCTATGAATACATTATGTGCTGCAGGAACAGGAAGTTTCTTATCTAGTCAAGCGAAACGTTTAGGTTTAGATGTAGAAGACTTTGGTAAGATCGCTCTAACTAGTAAAAATCCCACAAATATAGCAGCAAGATGTACAGTATTTGCAGAATCTGACTTAGTTCATAAAATACAGATGGGTTACAAAAGAAATGATATCATTGCAGGACTTTGTTATAGTGTAGCATCTAATTATCTTAATAATGTAGGTAAAGGTAAAAAAATAGAAGGACCAATTATTTTTCAAGGAGGAGTATCAAAAAATATTGGTGTAAAAAAAGCCTTTGAAGACTTATTAAAAGAAGATATTATCGTAGATGAAAATGGTCATTTAATGGGAGCGATAGGTAGTGCAATACTTGCAAGGAAAACAGGTATAAAAAAAGAATTTAATTTTAAAATAACAAACTCTAACTTTGAAACAACAGGTATAGAATGTAAAGGATGTCCTAATCACTGTGAGATCATAATAGTTAAAAAAGATAATAAAATTTTAGACTACTGGGGTAATAGATGTGATAAAGGAGCTTTAAAAGTAAAAGAATAACAAAAAGTCGTAAATATTAGTAACTCTAATATCACGACTTTTATTATTTTAATAATAGTATCTAACTTATGACATAAGGATTTTCTGAAGTCCCATCTCCAGACGTAAACCCGTTTTCAGTGGTCACATTGATAACTGGACGCACGGCAACGGCGTAATCTACAGAGTTGCTATTGAGGTTAACATACTCAAACCAAACACGAGCATAACCAAGATTGAAACCGGCCGGCGTCATACTCCAATACCTATAATCACTCTCTCCTGGATTTAAATAACTATTTCCTACTACATACGAACTTTCACCTGCTAATGTTAATTCATCCGCTGTTATTAATCCTGCTTTTAATCTATATGAACCTCCATATGTCTCCTCTGTTGCAGGACAACTTAATGTTGGAGCATTATTCCCTGGACTGTTTTTCATAAAATTTGCCAATCTATCACCCATACTTGAATACAGATAAAAGTCTGTTAAATCTCCCATCTTCTCTTCTGATACATCATATTCACTCGCTAATTTATATCCACTACTATCACTACAAAATCTTCCTCCTGTTACTTTACTATCATAACTACTACTTCCTAATGTATTTTTATACCATGTATCTACTTCTTTCTTTATAAATGAATCTGTTCCATTATCATAGGTATATCCACTATATTTAGGGTTATCAAACTCTAAATTATATGGACTTACTCCTACTGCAAATGAATGTGCTAAATCACTATTATCTGGATTTGTACTTGTTCCATTATAGATTAGTCTTAA
>CALVUY010000060.1 GCA_944363705.1 uncultured Bacilli bacterium
TTGTAACTCATAGACCTAAGTTAAGAGATATCTGTAATAAACATTATTATTTTAAAGATAAAGAAATGATTTTAGAAAATTAAAAATCCTAATGTATCAACTACTTAGGATTTTCTTTACTTTTTAATTTATCTATTTTCTTTTTACTTAATGGATAAAAAGTTGAAACAAAATATTCCTTTTTATCGAGTCTAACTACTACACATACGTATTGGTCTACTTTTCCATAATATTTAAGACTGTTCCTTTTTTTATCATATTCTACATAATAAGGACTAGAAATAATTTTATCTATATTCATTAAAGTATTATGATAACTATCCAATGTGATAAAATCGTTAGCATGTTTATTAGTATGAATGTCCAGTTTATTTGATTGAACTATTTCTTTTGAAGATGATTTTTCTATATTAAAATGTTTTCTTATATTTTCATCTAAATAACCGATTATTTTTGAAGTAAAATTTTTATTTCTAGTCATTAGCAAACCCTCCTGTAAATTAATAGAGCCCACATTCAAAGAATGTAGGCTCAAGAGTAACATGGTAGGTCTCCCAGTCCCTACTTGTATTCTTTCAGGATATAACCTTACTCAAACTCACTAGTAAATAGTAAGCGTCAGTGCAAGAAGATAATCTACACCCTCAATGTTACTCAAATATAATATACAATGCTCATATCAATAATAATGTCAAAATATGCATTGTAATTATCTCTTTTGAGGACTAACCTCGAGATGTATGACCTATTATAAATCATACTTTATAAGAAGTCAATATGAAATTAACTTTCTTATACTAAATATTTTAACACACAAAAGTTAACACTATAATACTTTTTTTTTACACTTTACAATAAACTTGTAAAATCTATCATTTCAATAATAGCCCCCAATAATAATTTTTCATTTCTTCTGCTTTAACAGAAGATATTACCCCCTCTATTACTTTTTCTTTTAAAATTAAATGCAAATCGTAGATAGAATCCTTTAAATTCAAATATTTCATCTTAATATTAGGATTTTTTTTATAATCAAAAAAGGACTCTTCTACTTTTTTTATCGCCTCACTTATATCTTCATCATAATCGTTATAATCATATTTAAATTTTATACTATTAGACATAATTATCACTCTTTTCACTAACACTTATGATTATTATATCAAAAGATACTAACTTGTAAATAAAATTATTTTACATTTTAGGTAAAACTATATCTTATAAACTTTATTTTTACCCTGTCTTATTCTTTGAAACTGCTCTTTTAAAGTACTCTTTGTATAATAAACTGCCCCTTTTAAATCAACTTCATCATCTAAAAACTCATAGTGTCTCTTATTACTTTCCCAAACACTTTCATGCCTTTCGATAAAATCATTATTAAGATAATCAGTATTTAGACTATAAATATCCCTAACTTTTCCTCTATCTTGAAGCATCTTTTCAAAATAATAGGAAAACTTATCTAAGTCATAATCTCCACCATGTAAGTGATAAATATCATAGAAGTCTTTTGTTCTTGTATTTAAAACATCTGTCTTAGTAGACTCAGCGATAATACATAATTTCTCTGCTAAAGTCTCTTCCATAGAAGGTACTACGACTTCATATTCTTCATCTTTTGAAAACACTTTAGGTACTAATTTTAATTGTTTCTCATAGATACAAGGATGATTTTCTCTATAATCAATACCTATTGGATGATTAATTTTTCCATACTTAGCAGCGATTGGAAACTTAATAATACCTGTATTAGTTCTCCTAAGTTCTTCTCTTAACTCATAATCAAAATCAATATCCCCCTCTTTATCACACATAGCATGTATTAAAAGAATTAAAGGGTCATGATGGTCTATTGTACTAGTTAAATCTATATCTGTAATAGGTCTAACTATTTTACCTAAATGAACAGCTTGTGCAAAACTTCCCTTAACTATTATATCCATACTTTTATCGATTTTACTTAAGCGATAAAGTAAATCTCTTGAAAAGAAAGTATTATAAACGTTAGTTATACTGATATTAAGTCTTTTAGACTCTTTATTTAAATATGACTTTAAACTATCACAGTTCTTAAATTCATTCACTAGAACCATCCCCCTTTTGATGGCTAAATTATACCATAAAGTATACCAAAAGTCAAAATTTAGAATTGTATTTTTCCTGTTTTTCTATTATAATATAACATATTTAGAAGTAAGGACGTGGTAATATGTTTCTAATATGTATGTTAATGCCTGCTAGTATTTCTATTCTTATAGAAAAAAGAATAGACAAAACTAACAAAAGTACAAGTGATTTAATATTAAAGTATTTACTTTATACATTTATAATAACTACAATTATGAATACTTTAATTTATATTTTTAGTAGTGATAATTACTTATATTATCAAAATTCTACTTTTACTTATGATTTTTGTTTAAAATATATGTGGCTTAGCCTTTTACTTGCTATTTTCCTACCATTTTTATTTAAAGTAGTTAATGCTAATATTGACATTAATTTAGAAATTAGGAAAAAAAGAAAAAATGAGAAAAAGAAAAATAAGAAAAAAGAAGTAACAAAAAAAGTAATAAGAATAATTAGAGTTATTTTATTCTATTTACTAATCTTTTTAGCATTTACTACTATTTTTGGCACAAACTGGGCTATAAGAGAAGCACAAATTAATAATTTTGAACAAATATTACTTACTTTAACTAATTCTGTAAGTACTGCTAGTACTGAGATGATTATAAGTTTTATTAAAGAGTGTATATTAATTTCTTTATTACTTACTATTATTATCTTTTTTATAACAAAATTCTTTAAAAATTTAGAAGTATTTATAAATATTAAAATTAAAAAAATAATAATTAAAATAAATTTCTATAAAATAACTAGCTTTATCTTCTTAGTAAGTTTAGTTTCTTATGCAATTTACTATGCTAGTAGTGGCTTATACATATATGATTATATTAAATATAGTAATATAGAATCAAACTTTTTTGAAACTCTATATGTTAATCCTAAAAATGTAGATTTAGAATTCCCTGAAGAAAAAAGAAATTTGATATATATATTTTTAGAGTCTATGGAATCTACTTATGCTGATAAAGAAAACGGTGGAGCTTATGATATTAACTATATACCTGAATTAACAGAACTTGCCAAAGATAATATTAACTTTTCATCTACTAATTTAGTTGGTGGTGCTCATATGGGTTATAATGCTTCATGGACAATGGCTGCTATGGTTTCTCATACTGCAGGAATTCCTTTAAAAACTGTTTTTAATCAAGATGATGTAAGTACATATGAAGCAGGTACTACTCTTCCAGGAGCTTATTCATTAGGTGATATTCTAAAAAAAGAAGGATATAGACAGTATATTATGGTAGGTTCTGATTTAACTTTTGGTGGAAGAAGGAATTATTTTAAAAATCATGGAGATTACACTGTATATGATTATTATACTGCTATAGAAGACGGAATAATAGATGAAGATTATTATGTATTTTGGGGATATGAAGATGAAAAACTATTTGATTATGCTAAAAAAGAATTAAAAGAAATATCTAAAAGTGATGAACCATTTAATTTTACTATGTTAACTGTTGATACTCATTTTCCAGATGGATATGTAGATAATTCTTGTAAAGATATATATGATGATAATTATTTAACTTCTATTGATTGTTCTAGTGAAAAGTTAGATGATTTTATTAATTGGATTAAGAAACAAGATTTCTATGAAAATACTACTATTATATTAGTTGGAGACCATCTAAGTATGAATACTTATTCTTTTGATGAGATTGATCCTAATTATAATAGAAGTGTATATAATGTTTTTATAAATTCAGCAGTTGATACTGATTGCAACAAGAATAGAAACTTTACAACATTTGATTATTACCCTACTACTCTAGCTGCCTTAGGAGTTAAAATAAAAGGTGAAAGATTAGGTCTTGGTACAAATTTATTTAGTTGTAGAGAAACTTTATCAGAAGAATATGGTAATGATTATATAGATGAGAAGTTAATGGAAAATTCTCCATATTATAATGGGTGTATTGGAAGTACGTGTAAAAAGCATAAGTAATGTTAATAATTACCTGTTCTTTATTTTATTTAGCAAGTAATTCACTAATTAAATTACTTATCTCAGTTGGATTATCTAAACTCATTCCTTCTATAAGTCTAGCTTCTGCATATAATATTTTACTATATTTTTCTAATGTCTCATAATCTTTATTTTCATATAAAGATTTTAGTTTATCTGCAATAGGATGATCTTCATTAATTTCCATAACAGTATTTGCTTTAACTCCAGTATCTGTTGGCATTGCATCCATTACTTTTTGCATTTCTACTGAAACATCACCTTTACTAGTTAAACATACAGGATGATTCTTTAAACGATGAGTAAACTCTACTTCATTAACACCATTATTTAGAGCATCATGCATCTTAGTAAACATATCTTTATATTCAAGATTAACTTTCTTTAGTTCTTCTTTTTCTTCATCACTTTCTAAATTAGCATCACTACTTGCCACATTAACAAAGTTTTTCTCTTTATAGTTCATCATTACTTTAAAGACAAATTCATCTAAGTAATCAGTTAAATATAAGATATCTATTTCCTTTTCTTTAGCACTTTCAACTTGAGGTAATAAATCTATTTTATCAACAGTTTCACCACAAGCATAGTAAATTGTCTTATCATCTTCATTCATATTAGAAACATATTCATCAAGTGTTACCATTTTCTTTTCTTTAGATGAATAGAAAAGCAATAAGTCCTGTAATGTTTCTTTAGCCATTCCATAAGACTCATAAATACCTACTTTAAGTTGCATTCCAAAGTCTTTAAAGAACTTCTCATAATTTTCTCTATCGTTTTTAAGCATTTTCTCTAACTCTTTCTTAATCTTAGATTCAAGACTCTTAGCGATAGACTTAATTTGATAATTATCTTGTAGTGTTTCTCTTGATATATTTAAAGAAATATCTTCACTATCAACAATACCTTTAACAAAACTAAAGTAATCAGGTAAAAGGTCGGCACATTTATCCATGATTAGAACACCTTTAGAATAAAGTTCAAGTCCTTTCTCATAGTCTTTAGAATAATAATTATATGGAGCATGACTTGGTATAAATAAAAGTGTTGTATATGAGCATCTTCCTTCTACTTCACTACGTATTACTTTTAAAGGTGCTTCATAGTCATAGAATTTATCTGTATAAAATGAATTATAATCTTCATCTTTTACACTACTCTTTCCTTTCTTCCAAATAGGAATCATGCTATTTAAGGTTTTATCTTCAAGTTTTTTCTCTTCTTTATCATCTTTTTTAGTAGTAGTTTCTACTTCCATCTTTATAGGATAAGAGATATAATCAGAATATTTCTTAACTAATCTTTCTAGAGCATAGTCTTCTAAATATTCATCATAATTATTATCTTCATTATTTTCTTTTAAATGAAGAATAATCTTAGTACCGATATTTTCATAATCAGTTTCCTCGACAGAGTAGCCATCAGCACCTCTTGATACCCAACGATAAGCTTTATCACTATCATAGGCCTTACTAATTACTTCTACTTCATCACTTACCATAAAGCTAGAGTAGAAACCTACACCAAATTGTCCTATAATAGCCATATTTTTATCATCAGACATTTTCTCTTTAAATAAAAGAGAACCACTCTTAGCGATAGTACCTAAATTATTTTCAAGTTCTTCTTCAGTCATACCAATACCATTATCAATAATAGTTAAAGTTCTATTATCTTTATCAGGAATAAGTCTAATCTCTAAATCTTTTTTCTTAACTTTAATATTTTTATTAGTAAGTGACTCATAATAAAGTTTATCTATAGCATCACTTGCATTAGAGATTAACTCACGTAAAAATATCTCCTTATTAGTATAAATAGAATTAATCATTAAATCTAATAGCTTTTTAGATTCAGCTTTAAATTGTTTTTTCTTCAAATTAATCACTCTTCTTTCTTATTTACATTAAGTAGAATAACACTAGAGTTAGCAATTGTCAAGAGCGAGTGCTAAAAAACAATCATAAAAATTAGTAAAGTTATTTTACTAATTATTTACTTGGGTCAACTAATATCTTAACCGCTCCATCATTACCACTTGTTAATCTAATATATGCATTCTCAACTTCATCATAACTTACTATATCATCAACAAAAGGCATAACATCTATTTGTTTATTATTAATTAAATCAAGACAAGTTGCAAATTCTTCTTTAGTATAAGCGATAGCACCTTTTACAGTTAATTCATTCATAACCGCAATTACAGTTGGAATACTAATAGGTCCAGTTGCAACACCTACTAATACTACAACTCCACCTGGTCTAACTGTAACTAAAGATGAAGTAACTGCACTATCATTACCACAACACTCTATTACTATATCAAATCCTCCATTAGTATCAGACATAATCTCATTAAGCATATTTTCATCTTTAGCATCATAATACTTATCTGCAACTCCTAAACTTAGAGCCTTCTCTCCTCTTTTAGGATTAGTTTCAGAAACTGCAACAAAACTAGCTCCTTCTTTTTTAGCAAACATAGCACTAAGAAGTCCTATAATTCCTCCACCAATTACTAATACTTTAGAACCTACTTTAACATCTGCAAGATGGATTCCATGAAGAGCAACGGCTGTAGGCTCAACCATAGCAGCTTCTTCATCACTTACATTATCTGGTACTTTTAAAACCATATCACTTCTAACTTTAATCATCTCTCCCAAAGCCCCAGGATTATCTAAAGAAAGCCCTACTGCATGTGTCCAAGTACTCTTACAATACTGTGGATTACCACTTAAACAAGCAGGACAAGCTCCACATGGAGAAATAGGTAAAGCCGTAACTCTATCTCCTACTTTTAAATCACTTCTATTCCCTGGATTTATCACTTCTCCACAAAACTCATGTCCCATAATTAAACCATTAGGTTCTCCCATCTCAAAATTATGTAAATCAGAACCACATATCCCAGCTTTTAATACTTTAATAATAACGTTTTCATTATCAATAATAGGTTCTTCTATCTCTTTTAATTCAAATTCTCTTTTTCCTTTTAATGCAACGGCACGCATCTTATCACCTCTATCTCAAGTTTAACACAATAAAATTTAAAACAAACAAAAAAGTGTAAAGTTTACTTATCTTTACACTTTATATATTCAAGTAAAGCCCTACATCCTTTATCTACATCATCATAAGTAATAGTAAAATTATGAGTATACCAAGGGTCATCTATCTCTTTATCATCCTTAGTAAAATCTAATAATTTGTATACTTTCTTATCAGTACCAAATAACCTTTTCATAGATAATATATTATAGTCATCCATTCCTATAAAGTAATCATATTTATCATAATCACTCTTTAATAATCTAGTTGCATAATGTCTTTCATAAGGAATATTATACTTATCTAACATACTCTTAGTACCAGGATGCATATCATTGCCTATCTCATCATCACTAGTAGCTCGTGATTCTATTAAAAACTCTTTCTCTAATCCTTCTTTTTTAACTAAATCTTTCATAATAAACTCAGCCATAGGACTTCTACAAATATTACCTAAACACACAAAACAAATTCTTATCATAACTACCCTTTCTATTCATTATTAAATTTTAATAATTCTCTAATATCTTCAACAGATAAGTTTTGGAAACTCTTATACTCATCTCCATCATTTTCTATTAACTTATCACTAAGTATCTTCTTCTTAGCTTGTAAATCAAGAATCTTTTCTTCAATAGTCCCTTTAGTAATTAATTTAATAACTTCTACAGTATTTTTTTGACCTATTCTATGAGCTCTATCAGTCGCTTGATTCTCTGCTTGAGGATTCCACCATAAATCTAAATGTATTACGATATCGGCACTAGTAAGATTAAGTCCTGTTCCACCACTTTTTAACATAATTAAGAAGATATTAGTATCATCAGTATTAAACTTATCTACTAATTCTTGACGTTTCTTACT
>CALVUY010000061.1 GCA_944363705.1 uncultured Bacilli bacterium
GATAAATGCTTAATTATATAGGAGGTTTTATAAATGAAAAAAGTAGAATTAGTAGAAGCTGTTGCAGAAAAAGCTGGTTTAACTAAAGCTGATGCAACTCGTGCTATTGATGCATTTTGCGAAACTGTAACTGAAACATTAGCTAAAGGAGATAAAATTCCACTAGTTGGATTTGGTACATTTGGTGTTTCTGATAGAGCTGCTCGTGAAGGACGTAATCCTAGAACTGGTGAGACTGTTACAATCGCCGCTAGAAAAGCTGTTTCATTTAAAGCAGGCTCTGCTCTTAAAGATGCAGTAAACAAATAAGCCAGTAATGGCTTTTTTTCTTTATGTTAATTTATTTAATTGTTATTAATAGTCTTACCTTTATTCTTTATGGAGTAGATAAATTTTTTTGCTTGCCATAATTACTACAGAATCAGTAAAAAACTTCTATATTTATTTAGTATATTTGGGGGAGCTTTAGGAGCATTACTTGGAATGTTTTTCTTTAGACATAAGACCTTAAAATTAAGTTTTTATCTTGTTAATGTTATATCTTTAATACTATGGAGCGTGATATTATGGAAATGATTATACATTTAGATAGTGATGTATTTGATGTAGTTAAAAATGGAAAGAAAGATGTTGAAGTTAGAGTAAATGATTTAAAAAGAAGAAAGTTAAAGATAGGAGATACTTTGATATTTCTTAAAAGGCCTAATGATGATGAAGAGATAAGAGCAGAAGTTATGAAATTAGATTATTATGATACCTTTAATTCTTTGGTTAATAATTATGAGATGGAAAGGCTTTATTTAGATAAATTTAGTAAAGATGAATGGTTAAATCTTATGGAAAGATTTTATACAAAAGATGAACAAAAACTATGGGGAGTTGTAGCAATTACTTTTAAAAAACTTAATTAAATGATAAAATATATATGGTGATATAAATAATGTTAGAAACTGCTTTAAAAGTTTTAAATATAATAGAAGATAATTCTTATGAAGCATATATTGTAGGGGGATTTGTTCGAGACTATGTAATGGGTATTAAATCTAATGATGTTGATATTACTACTAATGCTAGGCCTAAAGATTTAATTAAAATATTTCCTAATGCTAATATAGATAATGAGGTTTATGGTAGTGTTACTGTTTATTTAAATAATATTAGATTTGAAATAACTACTTATAGAGATGATGGTAATTATTTAGATAATAGGCATCCTGATACTATTAACTATGTTAATGATATAAAGACTGATTTAAAAAGAAGAGATTTTACTATAAATACTATTTGTATGGATAAAGTTGGTAATATTGTTGATTTACTTAGTTGTAAAAATGATATAGATAAGAAAATAATTAAGACTGTTATTAATCCATTAGAGTCTTTTAAAATAGATTGTCTTAGAATATTAAGAGCGATTAGGTTTGCAACTACACTTGATTTTGAACTTGATAAAGAAGTAAAAGAAGCGATTATACAGTCTAAATATTTACTTAAGGATTTATCTATTAATAGAAAAAAAGAAGAGTTAGATAAGATATTTAGTAGTCCTAATATAGAGAAGGGAATTAGGTTAATAAAAGAGTTAGGTCTAATAGATGCATTATTTTTAGAAAATATTAATAAAGTAATACCATGTAGTCAGGTAATTGGTATATGGACGATGCTAGAAGTAGATGATATTTATCCTTTTACTAGAAATGAGTTAAATCTAATGAAAGATATAAGAAATGCTATTAAAAATAATCCTTTAGCTTATACTACTCTTTATTACTATGATTTATATCCATGTATAGTAGCAGGAGAGATTATAGGTATTTCTAAAAAAGAGATTATGGATAACTATAATTCTATGCCTATTCATAAGAGAGGTGATATAGTAGTTGATAGTTATGATTTAATTGATTACTTAAATATAGAAGATGGTCCTATTATGAGTAAATTATGGAAGGAGTTAGAACTTAATATATTAAATTTAGAAGTTAGTAATACTAAAGAAGACCTTTTAAATCTTGCTAAAAAGATATATACTAGTATTAATTTAGTTAAGGAGGAGTGTAATGAAACAAAAACAACTGGTTAGTTTATTAGAAAATAAAAGTATAGTAGTACCTCTTCTTTTTTTTAAAGAGTATAAGAAGTTAAATATAAGTTTAGAAGAGTTTATGTTTTTAATGTACTTAAAAGATAAGGGTAATACTTTTACCTTTGATCCTAAGGAAATGAGTGAAGAGTTAGGTCTTAGTGTTAAAGATATATTAGTTTTAATTTCTTCTCTTACTGATAAGAAATTACTTATGATAGATACATATAAAAACGATAAAGGAATAGGGGAGGAGAAGGTAGATATATCTTTATTCTATGAAAAAATAGCTTCTATTATTAGTGATGAGGTTATTAAAGATAATGAAGATGTGCTTGATACTAGTATCTTTTCTACTATTGAAAAAGAGTTTGGTAGGACTCTTAATTCTAGTGAGATAGAGTTTATTAAAGCTTGGGCTAGTACATTTGATAATGGTGTTATTATTGAGGCTGTTAAGGAAGCAGTACTTAATGGGGTATCTAGTATTAGATATATAGATAAGATTTTATATGAATGGGATAAGAAGGGAATAAAGACTAGTGAAGATGTTAGGCATTTTCTTAATAGTAAAAATAAAGAGAATAAAGAACCTGTAGAGGTTTTTGATTATGATTGGTTTGATGATGAAGATGAGTAAAGTAGAAGTTATAGAATACTATTTAGATGAATTGTTTAAAGAACCTAAATGTGAACTTAATTATAATAATGACTATGAACTTTTAATCGCTATTGTCCTTAGTGCCCAAACTACTGATAAAAGGGTTAATAGTGTTACACCTATATTATTTAATAAGTATAATAGTTTAGAAAAGTTAATGAATGCCGATATTAAAGATATAGAAGATATTTTAAGACCTCTTGGTTCTTTTAGAAAAAAGGCTCTTTATGTTAAAGAGATTGCAAGAATATTATTCTTAGATTATAATGGTAAAGTTCCTATTAAAAGGAAAGAATTAGAGGCAATGCCTGGAGTTGGAAGAAAGACTGTTAATGTGTTTTTAGGTGAGTTTTATAATATTCCTTCTATTGCTGTTGATACTCATGTAGAAAGGGTATCTAAGAGGTTAGGTCTTGCTAAAGATGTTGATGATGTAAGATGTGTAGAAGAGAAGTTAAAAAGAAAGTTTAAAAGAGAGGATTGGGCTAAAAGACATTTACAACTTGTTTTATTTGGTAGATATCATTGTAAGGCAGTATCTCCAAATTGTGATGAATGTAAGTTAAGTAGTATTTGTAAGTATAAGAAAAGAAGCTAGATGTTAGCTTCTTTTTAAGTTTCAGGAGTAGGAGGTTCTTCTCCACCGCCACCTGTAATAGTTCCTGTGATAGTTACGGTAATACTACCTGTTTCTTTTGTTTCTCCATCATAGGTAAATCGATATCTTAATGTATAAGTTCCTGCTTCTGTTAGTGTAGAGACGGATGTACTTGTAACTGGCCCTGATATGCTTGATAATGTCCAATTACTTGTTTCACTCGTTACGTCTGTTGAGCCATTATAAACGGTTACATATTTTGTTATATCACTGATATTAAATGTTGGTACATTAATAGTACTTGCTGTTATTCTTAGATTAGCACTTTGTTTTTCTAAGGTGTAAGTAGCAGCTTCACTATTTAGTCCATCATATTTTTTGAAGGTTGCAACAACTTTATAAGTACCATAAGGATTACTTGGATTATTTACTGTATAACTTGTATTAGTTGTAAATCCTAATAAAGTATTATTGAAATATACATTATATCCAAAGTCACCATAAGATGAATCTGTATTACCTGGATTAACAGCATTCCATGATAGTTTAACACTACCATTAGAATATGTAGCGGTTAAGCCAGTTGGTGTTGCTAAATTACTTGTTTCAGCATTTCCTTTAGGTTCATGGTCTTTTTTGAAATATTCATAAATTGTACTTCCTGAGTATCCTGTTCCAGCTACTTTTGCTGTAGAGCTTCCAGATACTAATGGTACTCTAACAACACTATCAGGCATTGTAAATTCTTCTTTATCTTCTTCAAATACTTCGTTAGCAATAGCTGTAAATAATCTATCACGTTGAACAGTTCCAGATAAGTTATGACAATAATAACCTTGGCTAACTAATTCTTCATTAGTTTTTTCATAACCATACCACATTGCAATAACAGTTTTTGTAGTATATCCAACTACCCAAGAGTCTCTAATTGCATCATCTGCCATACCAAGTCTTTCTCTAGTTGCTTCATCAAAGTTAGTAGTACCAGTTTTCATGGCAACTCTATCCATCGCACCACCACCAGTTATACTAGTGTCATCTAACATACTTGTAATCATGAAGGCAGTTGAATCTTCCATGGCTTTTGTTTTTTCACTTTCATGGGTGTATTCTTCACCTGAGGCATTAATAATAACTCTACTAACAGCATAAGGTTCATTATAATATCCACCATTAGAGAAAGCTGCATAAGCCCCTGCCATATCTAGGGAATTAACTCCAGTAAAAGCTCCTAAGGCATGTGCTTCATGGATTTTTCCATTTTCTATCTCTGGTTCAATTCCTAGTTTTTGTACGAATTCAATTATTTTTGAATTGTCTACTTGTTGAAAAGCTTTAAGGGCAGGAATGTTTCTTGATAATGATAAAGCTCTTCTTGTAGTCATGTTACCCATAAATTTTCCGTCCCAGTTGTTTATTTCTTGACCTGTACTATATGAATAAGGTTCATCTACAAACATTCTATAGTTATCATTACCATCATTATAACCAAAAGTAGAGGCATTATTATATTCAATTAATGGGCCATAATCAAATAATGGTTTTGCAGTTGAACCTGGCTGTCTTCTAATTGTATCACTAGTTGCGAAGTTTAAGGTATTTACACCAGTTTTATTTCTTCCAGCACCAATTGCTTGTATTTTTCCAGTTTCACTATCTAAAACGGTAACACCGCTTTGGATAACATCATTAACCCAATTATAGCTTTCACCATTCATAACTCTATTTAGTCCATCTTGTTTATCTCTATCTAAGTTAGTATATATTTGCATTGAAACTGTATATGGGTTTTCACCAATTTTTTCTTCTACTTCTGCAACAACTGTATCAATATATCCTTGATATTCACTATTTCCACTTGTATCAGCAGAAGCATTGTAATTAACAAGGCTTTCAATACTGATTGAACTAGCTAAGTCTCTTTCTTCTTCAGTAATATAACCATGACGTTCCATTAGATATAAAACAGTATCACGTCTTTTAGTAACAGCTTCCAAATTTTCTTCTTCTACTGGTCGATAAGCATTAGGTGCTTGGAACATTCCTGCTATGATACTAGCTTCTGCTAAGTTTAAATCTTCTACATCTTTGTTAAAGTAAACTCTAGCAGCTTGACTAACACCATAGACATTACCACCTAAGTTATGGTTATTAACATAAAACTCTATAATTTGTTCTTTTGTATAATTTTTTTCTAGTTTAAATATTGATAAATAAATGTCTTGGAATTTTCTAATAACTCCATCAAGTCCAGTAGCGATACTAGATGTTAAACTATTCTTAACAACTTGCATTGATAGAGTAGAAGCTCCACCGGCATCTGAGTTACCGAATACTTGACCAATTGAGGCTCTTAAAAATCTTGGAGCATCAAAACCATTATGTTGGAAGAATCTTGAATCTTCTGTAGCGATTATAGCATCTACAAGTACTTCTGGTAATTCATCATAAGTTACTTTATCACGCATTTCACTACCTAGTTTAGCGAATTCTTCACCATTTGCATCATATAAAACAGTTGGTTCACTACTATCTAGCTTTTCGGCATCAAATTTAGGATTAGATGATATTGCAATATAAATCATAAAGACAATACCTGCTAGCATTACTAATATACCAAGTGATAGTATAATAATTAAAATTGTATTGACTACCTTTTTCTGTTTTGGTTTATTTTTTACACTATCTACTAATTTAGCAATTCCTGCTATTATTAGGATACCTACTCCCATAAAGACTGTAAATAATAATCCTAGGACAAAATATCCTACAATCATTAAAATAATAAATAAGCCTGCAAAGATCATAAATAACTTTTTATCTTGTTTGCTTCTTTTTGTCTTTGCTCTAGTTTTTTTAGATTTAGTTTTTGCCATTATCTTTTACCTCCAAAAATTCATCTACTACAGTTAAGTAGTCAAGCCTAGGACGATACTTTTCTTTTAATAAATATCCTTTCTTATTAAAGAAATCTAAAGGAATAGATTTTCTCTTATTGTCTTTAGTAAAAGAAAAAAGGTCCTCTGCTTTTAATAGATATGTTTTATTAAGTACACTAAAACGTACAATTATAAAGCCGATTCCCCCATGATTTGTAATATTTTCTAAGTGTTTTATTTGGTGTTTATGAATATTAGCTAGTGGGAATGAAGTTTTATTCTTAGTTTCTTTAGCTTCAAAGTCAATATAATAACCTTTATAGATACCATTATAGTCTGTTGTTGATGGTTCCATATAGAAAGCTTCTTTAATAGTAGAAGTTCTATCTTTTCTAAAATCAACTTTAGTGACTTTAATTGGTGTTGGTTTTTTATATATATATGCAATATCTTTATCTCTATAATAACTATTTGTTTCGTTTATATCATCTTCAAGTGTCATACCACGATGTGAATAGTTAATTACTTGTTCATGACTTTTTTTTATCCCAGTAGGATAATTCATCTTTATCACCTATAAACAATTATACTATATCTTTTTAGAAATATCTATAATTATTGATTATTTTTCTTTTTAGTGAATTGATATATTTTAGTATCATCTATAGCAGCCTTTTCATAAGGTTTTGTTGTGCTTATTTTTCTTTTTATTTCGTATAGTTTTACATTGTCATTAGCTTTTTCATTAATACATGTACTTAAGAATGGAATTCTCTTTGCTATAAAAGATGTTATGCTTATATATGAGTTTTCTAGTATTATAAATTCTTGTTTGCAAGCATCTTGATATTCTTTACTGCAATCAAGTAATGCTGGCTTATTATCTTTACCTTTAAAGTAAAAGAATTCTTCAATTATCTTATCGTTTTTATTAGATTGTTTTTCTATAAATTTATTATCTTTATTGTTTTTATTATATTCAAATTCTTTAGGTGGTAATGTTTCTTTTGTTATATGGATACAGTCATCTTTGATGTGATATATGTGTTTTATGTTTTTATTATCAACTAGTTTTACTATAAATTCATTATTGTTATTTTCATCGATATTATGTCTCATTATAAAAGTGTATTCATTTTTTTCAACATCACCTATTAATAGGTGGTCTAAGTAAAGTTTATCATTATTATCTCTATTAAGGGAAAAAGCCCAGTTTTTACCTTTGAAACGAATACGTTTTTCATTATTAATATCTTTAAAGACTCCCATTCTTTCAATTGTGTTGTTTTTAATATTTAATAGTCTAAACCATCCTTTTTCTGCTAATGGTCTATAACCTTTTATTTCAAAAAAACTTATTAGTTCTTCACTTTCTAAAAATTCTTTAATATTTTCCATTAAATCCATAATGTGTTCCTCCTCAAAATTAGATATTATTATACTACAATATATTATAATGTCAAAGAAAAACTTGTTTTGTCGAATTTGTTGTTCTTTTTTCTTTTTTTAATTACTATGTAAATAAGGATGGTGATTCTTATGAATAATAATGATGTAATACTTATATTATCTGGTCTTAGTAATAAAATAAGAGAAGCTTTAATGATAAGAGATGCAGAAGTTCTTCTAGAAAAGTGTGATTTTTCAGAGAAAATTTTACATTAAAAAAAATTGATTTTCAATAAAAATTTTACATATGAGAAATTGATTTTATATCAATTTCTTTTTTTCGTATTTTCAGTGATTATTTT
>CALVUY010000062.1 GCA_944363705.1 uncultured Bacilli bacterium
ATATCAATTCCTTAGGTGTAACATTTTTCCTGAATATTTAGCATTAAAAGTGTAACATTTTCGCTGAATAGTCACAAAAAAGCACTCATAAAGTGCCAAAATTATTTATTAATTTTTTTATATTCTTTATTTTTTAAGCGGTTCTCATAATCACCAGTTTTAGAAACAATATTATAACTATGTTCTAATCTAAATTTTTTCCTATCCTCAGTTTTAATAGTAAGTAATTCATCTGCAATAGTTACTACTTTAATATCATTCATAAAAAGTCCTCCATATAAGAGAAAGAGCCTATCTACTAAACTCTTCTTCAATTCTCATTAACTGATTATATTTACATATTCTATCTGTTCTAGACATAGAACCAGTCTTGATTTGACCTAAATCAAGCCCAACAGCTAAATCTGCTATAGTTGTATCTTCAGTCTCTCCACTTCTATGAGAAATAACTGTTTTATAATTATGTGCTTTAGCAAGTTCAATAGTTTCAAGCGTCTCAGTAATAGTACCAATTTGATTTACTTTTAATAGTATTGCATTACCAGCTTTATTATCAATACCTTTTTGTAAACATTCTTTATTAGTAACAAATAAATCATCACCAACAAGTTGAATCCTATCTCCAAGTAATTCTGTTACTTTACTAAATCCTTCCCAGTCATTCTCATCAACTGGATCTTCAATAGAAATAATTGGATAAGTATTAACTAAATCTTCATAGTATTTAATTAACTCATCAGTACTAAGTACTTTACCTTCTCCTACAAGGTTATATTTACCATCAGAATAGAACTCTGATGCTGCAACATCTATAGCATAACAAACATCTTTTCCTGGCTCGTATCCAGCACGTTTAACAGCTTCAGTAATTAACTCAAATCCTTCTTTATTAGTCTTAAGATTAGGAGCAAAACCACCTTCATCTCCAACACTAGTAGCATATCCTTTTTCATTTAAAACATTTTTAAGACTATGAAATACTTCAGCACCAACTCTAACTCGCTCATGAATAGTATCTCTTTGAGGAATAATCATATACTCTTGAAAATCTAATGAGTTATCAGCATGAGCTCCTCCATTAATGATATTCATCATAGGAACAGGTAAAGTCTTGCCATTTCCAACATATTCATATAACTCTTTTCCACAAGCTTTAGCCGCAGCCTTTAAACAAGCCATAGAAACACCAAGTATAGCATTAGCACCTAACTTACTCTTAGTCTTAGTACCATCTAACTCTAACATTTTATAATCTATTTCTTTTTGTTTAGTAACATCCATTCCAATTAGATTATCACGTAAAACAGTATTAACATTACTAACAGCATTTAATACCCCTTTACCATTAAATCTACTCTTATCTCCATCTCTCATTTCTAAAGCTTCTCTTTCACCTGTAGAAGCCCCACTAGGTACAGCAGCCCTACCCATAACACCATTATCAAGTATTACATCTACTTCAACAGTAGGATTACCTCTTGAATCTAATATTTCTCTTCCTATAATATTTTTAATATTCATAAAATCATCCTTTCTAAACAACTATATTGTACCACTTTTTTGCCATCTACAATAATATTTTTATTCTTCATAATCCTCATCTGCAATCTCATCAACTTCATTACTACTTTCGTAAGCTTTTTTTCCATGAATAATATCATGACATTCTTTACACAAAATTTGAATGTTATCTTCTTCTGAAGCACCACCATCAGTGTATCTCACTACATGATGATATTCAGGTTCATTATAACTATTAAACTTTTTTTGACACATATCACAATAAGGATGTTTATTAAAAATTACCATTTTTTCTACATCACTAATCTGCCTTTTATTATCTTTCTCAATAATTTTATATTTTTCTATAAAATTATTAATTAAATAGTTTTTACGTAACATCTGATTTTTTTCTGACCATCCACCACGTACATTATCATAGAACTTATTATACATAATATTAGATTGCCTCATATCTTCATCATAAACATTACTTGCAAAATTAACAATAAAATTTTTAACATCTTCCTCTTTATCAGTCATAGCATAAGCTTTTCTTAAATCACTAATCATACTATAAATTGCAATAATCCATGCATGCTTTTTTAAAAAGAAATACTTATTACCCTTAAAACACCTATTTAAATAATTTAAATTATCAACTATTGTCTTATATATCTTACCATCACGTGTTATATTTTTATAATTATCAAAAAACTTATATAAATCATCTGAAGCACAATTTTTAGAACCATATACCTCATAAAATAGCATCCTCGCAACATCAGGATATTTTTCATATCTATTTTCTGGGATATCAATTGTTTCCTTAATAAATGGATGTTCTGCTATCGCTCTCATAGTTGGAACAATTGCACCTGGCATTGCATTTAATCTTTCTCCCAAATTAAGTGGCTTACCTCTTTGCAATCTAGAAAAAATTAGCCTTACTCTTTCATCATCATAATCTTCCATAATAAAGAATTTTAAATCGTATTCTAAGAATTTATCTTGATCAATCTCTGATAAAGAATTTTCACCATTAAAAGTTTTTCCGTCATATTTATCATCAGAAAATTTTGATGATAGTTTAAATTTATTATTATAAAATTCTCTAATACAATTTAATCTTTGTTGCCCATCAACAATATAAAAGACTTCTTCTCCATTTTCAATCTTCTTATTTAGAAAAAATAAAGGTAAAGGCTCTCCTCTCAAAATAGTATCAATTAAACACTGATTATCTTGAAGACTCCATACCTTGTTTGGTCTTTGATATGTATGATCTATTTTAAATTTATTTTTCTTATTTATAAAGTTTTGTATCTTCATTATTACACCTCTTCTATTTTTTTAATACATACTCTATGTTTATCATAACATTTTTTTTACTATATCTCTAAATTCATCCCCTCTATCCTCACATTGTTTATACTGATCCCATGATGCCGATGCAGGACTAAGTAACACTGTATCTCCACTCTCTACAACACTATTGATATAGTTCATCGCCTCAACTAATTTTTCAAAAGTATTAGTTTTAATACCAACACTCTCTCCATATTCTTTAACTCTATCACGGCACTCTCCAATACCAACTATCTCTTTAACTGGACTAATAAAATTATCTAAATCATGAAAGTCTTGACCTCTTTCAAGTCCTCCAAGTATTAAGATAACATTCTTATCAAATGATGATAAAGCAATAGTAGTACACTTAGTATTAGTAGCCTCTGTATCGTTATAATAATCTACACCATTAACTTTATCTATAAACTCTAATCTATGTCTAACACCAGTAAATGTCTTTAAAACACTAACTATAGACTCAGTATCTACTCCCACTTCTTTAGCAACCATCATTGCCCCTAAAGCATTTTCAACATTGTGATTTCCCTTAAGTAAGAACTCATCACGATTCATAATAAATTCATCATAGTAATAAAGTTTATTATCTAAAAGGTATGCTCCATTCACTTCCCTTTTAGAAGAAAAGTACTTAACATTACTCTTAATATCAGTAGTTCCCTTCATAACTTCATCATTTTCTATATTTAAAATAGAGACATCATCTTCATTTTGATTAGCAAAAAGTTTAAGTTTCACTTTTTTATATTCATCATAACTACCAAAGAAATCTATATGTGCTTCAGCCAAATTAGTCATTAAAGCAATATGAGGTCTAAACTCTTTCATATTAGCAAGTTGTTGACAAGATACTTCCATCACGATAATATCTCCACTCTCTAACTTTTCTAAAAAACTACACAAAGGATAACCAATATTACCTGCTAAATGCACTCTCTTACCACTCTTCTTTATCATCTCATAAGTAAGAGTTGTCGTAGTAGTCTTACCATTAGTACCAGTAATACCAATTAATGTAACATCATTAGGTAATAATCTATAAGCCATCTCTGCTTCATTAATAACTTCTATTCCTAACTCTTTCGCTTTAATTACATATTTATGATCATTTCTAATACCAGGATTTTTAATAATATAATCAAAACTATCATCAAGTAAATCATCAGGATGACTATCAAATATTAAAGTAACACCAAGCTTCTCTAATTCTAAAACTTTACTCTCATCCTGCTTATCACGACTTCCTCCATCATTTAAAATAATAGTATTATTATATTTACTCAAATATTTACACACTTCATAACCACTACGTGCCATTCCTAATACTAATATTTTTTTATTTTCAAACATAATCATCACTCGTTTCCTTCAATAACATTATACTAAATAATAGAAATATTTAAACCCTTTAATTGAAAAGTAATCAATATATTGATATAATTTAATAAAAGAAAGTGTGGTCTTATATGAAAATAATAACTCTAGATGAAATAAGTTTTGACAAATTTGCAAATACTCATAAATATCGTAATTATTATCAAACATCAGCTTACGGAAAAACTATCAAAAACCATGGCTATGATATTCACTACATTGGTATTATAGATGATTCAGGTAATCTTTTAGGAGCATCATTACTTCTATATAAAGAAGTAATGATGAACTACAAAATTGCCTATGCACCACGTGGCTTTCTTTTGGATTACACTAATATTAATAATTTAAAAGAATTTTCTACAAGACTAAAAAAATTATTAAGTAAGCAAGGCTTTATCTCTGTTACAATTGACCCTTATCTTCCTGTAAACATTAGAAATAAAGATGGTAAAATAATGAATATTAATAATGACTCTAATATTGCTTTAGAAAATCTTAAAGCCTCAGGATATAACTATTTAGGACCAAACTTATTTTTTGAAAGTAAAAAACCAAGATTTGAAGCGATTATTACTCTAAATGATGATATTAAAGATATATATCAAAGCTTTGAAAAAAGAGTAAGACATAAGATTAAGAAAGCTATTAGAAGTGGTGTTGAAATATATAAAGGTAGTAAAGAAGAATTAGATTTATTTTATGAACTTATTAAGAAGAAATATGATAAGTCTTTAAGTTATTATATAGACTTCTACAATAATTTTGAAAATAATATTGACTTATACTTTGCTAAACTAAACACAGAAACTTTTGTCATTACTAGTAGATTACAATATGAAAGAGAAATAGAAGTAAATAATGACCTAGCTAATAAAATACAGAATAGCAAAAACGAGAACACTAAAAAGAAATTAATTAACGAAAAAATGGAATCTGACAAATTAGTAAACACCTACAAAAAAAATCTTGTTTGGGCTACTAACTTACTAAAAGAAAATCCTGAAGGTTTAATAATAGGAACATCTTTAAATCTAACTTACGACAATGTTGGTTACTTAATAATAGAGGGATTTAATCAAAATTTTAAAACTCTAAACCCAAACTATCTTATCAAATGGAAAATGGTAAATGACTACAAAAATAAAAACTTTAAGTATATAAATTTAAATGCTGTAAGTGGTGATTTTACAAATATTAATAAATACAGTGGTCTTAATGAGATGAAACTAGGCTTTAATTCATTAGTAACTGAATATATAGGAGAGTTTGAACTTATTATTAGTCCTCTACCTTATAATTTATATAAGAATTTAAATAAAGAGAAAAAGAAATAAAAATATTCTAATCGCTAGAATATTTTTTTATATCATCTTCATTAAAACATATACTATCCATTACTTCATTAACTACATCTTCCCACTCTTCATAAACACTAACTGGGGTATTAAATTCAACAGTAACTAGTTTATTTTCAAGAGTAAAGAATCTAATATTATAATATGTATTTGCATCTGTTGCCACTAATATTGCAAAAGTCTTATCATATTTTTGATATACTCCGCTATCTATTACAGTCATTCCTGTAAGACCTGCTACTCTATTATTAAGATATGCCTCTAAGCCATCATCAGTCATATCTTCATTAGTAGTACTAACAAAAACATGTTCAGTATCTGCTTCACTCATAAACACAAGTTCAGGACGATTATTATAATTATATTTACTCTTTAACGTATCCCCATCTAACATTATGAAAGTATCAGGAACATTTAAGAAGAAACTACTATCAACTCTATAAGTCTTAAAGTTAATCTCTACTCCATCCACTTCAAGTTTTTCTTCTTTCTTCTCTTCTTGCTTATTATTTTCTTCTCTATTAATAGATTCTACATTGTAATCATGAATAATATTAGCAAGAAAGTAAGCAACAACTACTATTACAACAATACCAATAACCCCTAAAATAATCTCTTTTCTTTTCATACTAAACACCATAAATAGTATAACATTTATATAAGAAATCGTAAACTAATTATCTTTATTAGTTACTTTAAATATCCTAACAAAGCCTATCAAACTTGCAAAAAGTTCAAAGAAATTACTAATTACAGAAACATAAGCACCTACAATAATATCATATACATTACTCATAATTGCCACCAAAATCGCTATAAAATATGATACCTTTAAGTTTCTTTGCCAAGCACCATATGTAAAGAGACAAGCTCCTAAAATAGGTATTAAAGAATATAAACCTTGATAAGTAAAAATTCCAAAAACTACAAAACTAAGTTCTAAAGCTATAAAAACAAAAAAATTAGTAGATTTACCCCTTTTTTCATCGCTCCTAAATATAGCCATCTTAATAGTTGAAATTAAAAATGACACCATACCACTATAAGCATCTAAAACTAAATACTGTAAACTATAAAATATGTTTGCAATAAGTTGCAAATCTAAAAAACGAATTCGCTTCTTCTGTTGATAACTAACCACCAAAAATAATAAAGCAAAAGCCCCAAAAATCTGTGCTAATACATTCATAAAATCTTACCTTTCTAAAAAATTATAGCAAAAAAAACACAAAAAAAGAAGTCCTAAGACTTCTTTTAAGCTTCTATTATCCTTCGATTTCAGAAACAACACCAGCACCAACAGTACGTCCACCCTCACGGATAGAGAACTTAGTACCTTTTTCAATAGCAATTGGGTGAATTAACTCAACTTCCATTGTTACGTTATCACCAGGCATAACCATTTCTACACCTTCTGGTAAAGTGATTACACCAGTAACATCAGTAGTTCTGAAATAGAATTGTGGACGATAGTTACTGAAGAATGGAGTATGACGTCCGCCTTCTTCTTTACTTAGTACGTAAACTTCAGCTTTAAATTTGCTATGAGGTTTAACACTACCAGGTTTAGCAAGAACTTGTCCACGTTCAACTTGTTCACGAGAGATACCACGAAGTAAAACTCCTGCATTATCTCCAGCTTCTGCATAATCAAGTTGCTTTCTAAACATTTCGATACCAGTAACAACTGTCTTTTGAGTATCACGGATACCAACAATTTCAACTTCATCGTTAAGTTTTAATTGTCCACGTTCAACACGTCCAGTAACAACTGTACCACGACCTGTAATAGTGAATACATCTTCAATACTCATTAAGAATGGTTTATCAGTATCACGTTCAGGAGTTGGGATCCATTCATCAACAGCATCCATTAAATCATAGATAGCTTGAACATACTTAGGATCTCCTTCAAGAGCTTTAAGAGCAGAACCCTTAATAACTGGAGTTTCATCTCCTTCGTAACCATATTCATTTAATAAGTCACGAACTTCCATTTCAACTAAATCAATTAACTCATCATCATCAACCATATCACATTTATTTAAGAATACAACCATACGAGGTACTCCAACTTGACGTGATAATAGGATATGTTCACGAGTTTGAGCCATAGCTCCATCTGTAGCAGCAATTACAAGAATTGCACCATCCATTTGAGCAGCACCAGTAATCATGTTTTTAACATAGTCAGCATGTCCTGGGCAGTCAACGTGAGCATA
>CALVUY010000063.1 GCA_944363705.1 uncultured Bacilli bacterium
AAAGGCTACTTTCTAATTTCCTTCTTTCATATCTAGCACTTAAATTATACCACATTTTTAATTTCCGAACAACTCTATTAGATAAATATCTTAAAGGACCATTATTATCTTTTTTCTTAGTATCACTTAAAGTTAATAAGAGTCTTCTATAATCATAATATTTCTTTTTAAGATATTTATATTTTTTAATATCACTATAGATATCTATTAATTCACTTCTAATTACATCATAACTATAATCCATAATATTCCCCCAAACATAAAAGAGATTACCTTAAGTAACCCCTAAAACTTATCGATATTAATTTTTACGTATTTGTTATCTTTTAAAGCACTACTAGCTTGTACTAGAGTTCTAATGGCATTAGCAGTTCTACCATTCTTACCGATAACTCTACCGATATCAGAATCTGATACTAGTACTTCTATAATTATTTCCTTATCATTTTCACTAGGAAATTCTTTTACAGATACAGCATCTTCATCTTTTACAATATTTTTAATTATCTTTTCTGTTAATTCTACTAAAGTCATTATTTTGTTTCCTTTTTATCTTTAGATTCAGCAAATTTTTTCATAATACCTGCCTCTTTAAATAGACTTCTAACAGTATCAGATGGTATTGCTCCATTATTTAACCATTTAAGAGCAACTTCTTCATTGATTTTAACATCTTTTTCACTACTTATAGGATTATAAGTACCTACTAATTCTAGATATTCTCCATCTCTTCTACTTCTTGAATCTGTTGCAACTATACGATAGAATGGTCTTTTCTTAGCTCCCATTCTCATTAATCTTAATTTAACTGCCATAATTATCGCTCCTTTCTTTTTACTGTTATAATTATACATAAAAAGATAAAGACTGTCAACCTTTTTTTGTTAACAGTCTTTATGAACTATTAATTATAATTAGTCTACTCAGTGGGATTATCTAGATATTCTTCATTTACTTCTTCATCTATTCTCTTATCAATAGTAGCATCACTATCCATTATTTCTTCCCAATCATCAACTTCATCTAAGGTATTGATACGTACTTTAGTATCTCCAACTAATTCTATACCTAGAGTTTTATCTATAGTACAGTTAATAGTATTACCAGCAATTTCTGCTTTACTACAACTTGGTCCACTTAAACTTCTAATTATTACTTCTTCGTTTTCTGTATCTGAGTTTACTCCTTGAACATTAATAGTTTCAGTATAGTTTTTAGTATCTTTTAATACTTCAGTTTTAGTATCATTATCATAAGAATACCAAATATTAATATCATAACTTCCATTAATGGTAACTGTTCCATTTGAAAAAGTACCACTAAAATTATGATTAATCACCCAACAGCCAAGAATTGTATTAGGGTTATTCGTTACTTGTAATGATAAGTTATCAGTAAATTGTTTCTTACCTTTACCAATAACTGCTTTTGTTACTATCTCTTTATACAAAGCCATGCGTTTCCCTCCTCTAATTTAGTCTATGCTTCAACTAATTAAAAAGTACAAAAAACTGGTAGAATATATATTTACCAGTTTATAAATCAATACAATCAGAAAAGAAAGAAACAGTTATGCTTCTTTCTTTAGTTCTTCAAGTTCTTCTATACTTAGTCCTGTATTTTTAGCAATAGAAATTTTTTCTGCTTTAGCACCAGCATCATAACCATCATCATAGCCATCAAGTCTAGCAGAATTTATCTCTTTTCTTCTAACTAACTCTACATTATAATCTGTTCTAAACTTATCATCTTCATTTAGTCTTTCTAACTTATCCACAATATATAATGCCTCCTCATTGCTATTAGCTATTTAATTCTTCTATTAAGTTATTAATCTCCTCTTCACTCAAACCAGTACTTTCAGATACTATTTTAGAAGATACTCCTTTTTTAAGAAGATTTTTAGCAATAGAAATTTTTTCTGCTTTAGCACCAGCTTCAAGTCCTTCAGCTTTACCATCATCATAGCCATCAAGTCTAGCAGAATTTATCTCTTTTCTTCTAACTAACTCTACATTATAATCCGTTCTAAACTTATCATCTTCAGCTAATCTTTCTAACTTATCCACAATATATAATGCCTCCTCATTACCATTTGCAATCTCTCTCATCTCTTCATATGAACTTGCTATCATCATCGCTGCAAATGTTTCTTCTTCGTTACTTCCATTATATCTTACATTTTTTAGACTTTCAAGATAAATATTATGTATTTTGATATCATCTATTACATCATTATATTTCTCATTTCTTAAAGTATAATCAACATTAATTGCATCAGGATTTATCTTATAAAGACTATTATTAAAGTTAATTAATGCAGTTTTCATCTTAACAAAGTTTTCACCTTTTTCTAAGCCACCACCAGCAATAAGGAAAAGATACATTCTATTTTTGATTAAGACTCTTTCTGATACATCTTTATTCATTTCTACTATAATGAAATCTCTATCTTTCTTTAATAAGACATCTAATCTATAATCTCTTGCAACATTTCCACTATTTATCTCATTATCATATAATTCATACCCCTCTAAATCCAATTTAGAATAATATTTAATTACTTTTTCATAAAAGAATCTACTATCTTCATCTTTAAACATTCTTTTAAATGTTGTGTCAGATAAAAGTGTAAAGAATTCTTTTTCTTTCTTTTCTTCTTTTTCCATTAATACCTCCAATAATTTTTTGTATTTCTACGTAGATGTCTACAACTCTAGCATGGAAGGAAAATTAATGCAAAAAGGTAATTTTTTAAATTCAGTTAAAAACAGGGCTGAATTTATTAATTTCATCTAGAGAAAATTAAAAATTGATTCCTAAAATTAGGACCAATTTACAAAATTCATACTTTTTTAAGAAATTTTATTATTCAAGATATCTTCAAATATAATATTAAGACCTTCCCTTATATTTATAAGAATGTTATTTATCTTCTTTTCTTTAATTAAATATTCTTTATATAAAGGAATAGATTCTAACTTATTTAGTTCATTATCTAATTCTTGTTTTATATTATTATCAAGATAAGCACTTTTAACATAAGTTTTTTGTAATGATTTAACTCTATATATCGTTTCCATTATCTCTTTATTAGATTTAATTTTTTTTCTTAATTCTATATACTCTTTATAGTCTTTCTCCTCTTTAATAGCTTTTATTAACTCTAAAGCTTTCTCTTCTATCTCTTTATTACTTACTAACTTTTCCATCTAAACTCCATGTTTTCGCTTCTATTATCTCGACATTAACAATACTACCTATTTCTACATCTTCACCTGTAAAATTAACTAATTTATTAGTATCACTATAACCAAAGTATTCATTTTTCTTATCACTGATACCTTCTACTAATACAGGAACAGTTTTACCAACTAATTTATCATTATTTTCTTTAAAGTAAGTATTAACTATTTCATTAAGTTTATAAAGTCTTTGTTCCTTCTCTTCTTTAGTAACATTACTGGTAAGCTTAGCAGCAGGAGTACCAACACGTGGAGAATAGATAAATGTATATGCATTATCATATTTGCACTCTTTAACTAGTTTTAAAGTTTCTTCAAAGTCTTCTTCTGTTTCTCCTGGAAAACCTACAATTATGTCAGTAGATATTGCGCAATTAGGGATCATTTCTTTCATTTTATGGAAAAGTGTTAAGTACTTCTCTTTAGTATAACGTCTTCCCATTAATTTAAGAATTCTATCACTACCTGATTGAACTGGTAAATGAATACTTGGCATAATATTAGGATACTTTGCAATTACTTCTATCATTTCATCAGTAAAGTCCCAAGGATGACTTGTCATAAATCTAATTCTAGGTATATTAGTCTTGGCAACATCTTCTAATAGTTCTGCTAGTGAATAATTATCATATAAATCTTTTCCATAAGCGTTAACATTTTGACCTAGTAGAGTTACTTCTTTATAACCATCTTTAATAAGATTATCTATTTCTTTTAGGATATCTTCTTTTTCTCTACTTCTTTGTCTTCCTCTAGTATAAGGAACTATACAATAAGTACAGAACTTATCACAACCATAAATAATATTAACATAGGCTTTATATTTACTAGCTCTATCTACTGGTAGACTCTCTATTAAATCTCCTTCTCTTGAATATACTTCTATTTGTTGTTTGTCTTCACTTATCTCTAGTATTTCAGGTAACTGATAGAAGTTATGTGTACCTATTACAAAGTTTACAAATGGGTATTTTGACATAATTGTATTAACAACTATCTCTTCTTGAGCCATACAACCGCATAAACCTATCATTAAATCTCTTTTAGACTCTTTTATATGTTTTGCCCTACCAAGCAATCCAAAGGCTTTATTATGAGCATTTTCTCTTATAGAACAGGTATTTAATAAAACTAAGTCAGCATCTTCAATTATTTTAGTAAAATCAAACCCTAAAAGTTCTAATATTCCTTTAATATTCTCACTATCATGTTCATTCATCTGACATCCATAAGTCTTTAAGAAACATTTTTTACCTTTATATTTATTAAGATATTTAGAATTTATTTTATAATCTACTTTTTTATAATCTATTTTTTCACTACTACGAGCGACTTTAAAATCTGGTAAATGCATATTATCACATCCTTACAAATATAATTTTAAAACTTTTTCTACTTCATCCATAGTATTATCTAAACTATTATTATTGATAATACTAGTTATTGGTCTTTTATTAATATTTTCTGCGGAAAAATCAATAGAGTCTGCTAAAAATCTTCTACATAATTCTTGATATTTAGGACTTTCTTCCATTTTTTCTCTATCTAGAGCCCTTTGTAATCTAATACCATCATCTACTTTTATTAAAAGAGAAATGATATTTTCCATTCCATAGAATTTTACAAATTGATCTAAACCTTCTAAAGTATTACTACCTACATAATTATAATTATCTAAATCAATACTAGAACTAGTTGTAAAATAATACCAAGGGCCATAAGCAGTTTTATACGTTCTTTTTTCAATTATTTTACCATCTTTTTCTAACTCTAGCATTTCTTCTACAGTCTTAAAATAGTATTCTCTTCCCTCTACTTCTCCTGTTCTCATAGGTCTTGTTGTAGACATTATCATTTCTTTAAGGGCAAATTTATTCTCTTTAATTAATCTTCTTTTGATGGTATCTTTTCCAGAGGAAGATGGACCCATAAATAGAATAATTTTTCCCATCGTATTCACTTCTTTCTAAACAGTTATATTTTATCATAGAACCATAGAAAAAAGAAGAATTTATTTTCTTCTTTTACACTGTAACTTCCATCAAGACATTTTTAACTATATTATCCATGAAAGTTAATTTATTATTCATAAGTTCATTTTTTATAATATCAAAGTTCTTCTTAACTAAATCTACTATCTCTTTTACTTTAGGAAGTAATTTAGCTTTCTTAGATAATTCATTTACGATAGTCTCTAAATTATTTAACTTAGTATATTTACCAAACTCATCACTTTTAATAAAAGTATTGTATAAATTGTTAAATGATACTAAATCGATATTATTAAATCTTTTATCTTCTAATAGTTTTAGAGTTGTACATAAATTACCTGTTGATATTGCAATATCGAGAATAGTTTTTCCTTCATTATTTCTAATATTAGGATTAATCTCTTTATTTCTTTTTAACTTTTTAATGATATTAGCAGTGTGAAGATAATTTCTAGTAGCAAGTAGATGAGCGAATGTATTACCATCTTTGTTTTGATGATTAATATCACTATCTATTTCATTCATATACTTTTCTACTAAATCATATTTCTTACTCTTTAATAATCTCATTAAAACAGTATTACCATCCTGATCTATTGTATTTAAACTAACTATTTTCTTCTTTATTAGTTTATCTACTAATTCTAGATGTCCTTCTTTAATAAGTTCAAATATCAAGGACGGTTCTTCTTCACAAGCAAGAATTGCCTGTGTCTCATCGTAAAACATTTAAAACACCTCTTCTTTTTACGTGCGGTTTTTATTATACCATACGTCTATTGTTTTGTCAATTTTACTACATTACTAGTATTACCAATTCCTTGATATTTATACATTATTTATGATGTACTAAGAATAATTAAACTTATATTTTAAATAGTGGCTTGTTGTTTTCTTATAGTATGATATTTATAGTAATTCCTTAATTATTGGCAAATTTAACAATTTTATATAAGAACAGCGAAAAAAGTCCCAAAGTATATTAAACTTTAGGATTTTTTCCATATTTCATCTCAAATTTCTCTACTTGTGAAAGCCTAGCTGTTTTCTTTAAAGTTTTTTGATCTTTTGGCTCTTTAAATGATTCTATATTTCTAATAGGCTCATAATTAACAGTTCTTTCCTTTAATAAATCATATATTGACTCACTTAAAATTATATCTTGTTCTCCAAAGTATATATGTTTTATTACTGAATTAGCGATATACCCTTTATTGAAATTTATATCTAACTCTAAAGCACTAGGCATTGGTTGATTTATTCCTGACAATGTCGGAAGTGTAATATTTAAAGCACTATTTTTAATTTCTGTTGAATATTTATGTGAATGCCCGTGTAATATTATAGGAGCATAAATTTGACGAATTGTTCCTGTTTCTATATGGTGATATAAATGAATTTTATCATTCTTTATGTTGATTAATGTATTATTGTAGCCACCAATTACAATATCATGTCTAAAGTTATTACATATTTCTATTATATCTAAAGATGCTGTATTAAATGCACTAATATCATGATCACCAGCTACACTAAATGTTAAAATACTTTTATCATAAGGATAATTTTTTATAAAATAATCTATCTGTTGATATAAATCAGATATTTTTTGGGTTCCTTTAGTATAAGCTCCATCTATAAGATCTCCACCACATAAAATGATATTTATTCCATTTTTAATACAGTAATTATATGCCCTATTGATTAAATCAAGCCTTTCTAATTCATTTCCAAAATGCAAATCAGATATAAGTAATATTTTCATATTATTTTCTTTGTTATCTGTAATAATAGTCTTATTTTGACAATTACTTTTATAATTTTTTAAATCTTGCATTGTTGCTATATTTTTGTATTTTATAGATCCATCAGAGTAATACTTTCTTGAATGATTTAAGCCTCTATTTTTTAATTTAAGTAACTCTTCATACAGTTGATGTGAGTTAATATTAAGATTTTCGCATATTTCTCTATTATTTTTTCCTTCCTTTATAAGTTGTAATAATGTTTGTGTAAAATCTACTACTTCTAATTCTAGACTTTCTGATATTATTTCTTTATTTTCTCCTTTTATAGGCTCTTCTGTTGTTTTTTGTGTATCAATACCTTTCGATAATAATCTTTTCATTTTAGGAATTAATTTACCATAAAACGTTTCACTATATTCTTTGTTCCAACTTTTACTAGTTTGTGGGTTATGTAAATCATCACCATATCTAGCTCTAATAACTAATTTTTCTTCTATTGATAAACTATAAATCATATCATCAATTTCTTGTTCTGAAAAATTACTAAAATATTCATAAATTGTTTGTAGTTTTCTTCCCATAATATCCCCCTTTATTTCTTAAAGTACATTACTTTATGATTACCCCTTTCGGATGCACTGTATTATACTACGTTCTTCTTGTAAAGTCAAGTTATT
>CALVUY010000064.1 GCA_944363705.1 uncultured Bacilli bacterium
TTTTTGCACCATTTGCTGTTTTGATTTGTGCATTGTATAACTTTTATATTGCTTAATTTAATTTCCGAACAACTCTAATGATGAGATTTTATCTTTAGTAAGTAAGTATCTAGATAGTTATTTTAATTGTTATACTAAAGACTTTGCTAAAACACCTATTTTTATGTATGATATTGATACGTTAATAAAATATTCTAATGCAAGTGATGAAGATAAACTTAATGATGAGTTTGAAAATATTTCTCTAACTAAAGAAGAAGCAGAGGACTTACTTATTGCAAAAGGAGTAACAGACTTTGTCTTTAATGATATAAAAGTTATAAACTATAAGAATATTTTAACTTCTTTAGGTATCACTCATGAATATACTCATATAATTTATAATAATAATAGCAACTATAAATATACAGAAGAGTGGTTTATTTTTAGTGAATATTTAGCCTATTATAATGAACTATTATTTAAAGAATATTTAGAGTCTTTAGGCTATAAATCAGATGTTTCTATCGCTATTAACGACAATTTAATTGCAACAAGAGTCCAAATAAAACTCTTTAAATTAATAGATGACTTATATCATGGCAAAGATATAAGTTTAAAAGATTTAAGAATAATAGATATAAGTATGGAATTAGATAACATTCCTTTATATGATTATCCCCATATAATTGCTTATCTAGCAAGTATTACTAAATATGAAGAGACTAAAAATTTATCATTATCTAGTAGAACTAAAGAATTAAATGAATTGTTAAAAGTAAATATTAATAAGAGTGTCATGAGAGAAAATTATCTTGATATTAACGATAGTGATACAGTAAAAAGACTTATAATGAATTTTAATAAATAATTTAAAGCTTATTGTCTAAAAGTAAAAAATATATTATACTTATTATAAGATTGGAGGTAGTGCTAACATGAAAAAACGTGTCTTAAGTGCTATTATTATGATATTAATATTTGTACCATTATTACTTATAGGAGGTATTCCTTTTGCAATACTTATGACTTTCCTTGCAGTAGGAGCAATGTATGAGTTAATAACTATAAGAGAAAAGAAAAAAGAGTTTCCTACTTTAATGAAAATAATATCATATTTATTAATTATATTTTCTATAATTTTAACTTATAATCAAAATATATTTAGTTATAATATGAGTTATCAATTAATAAGCTTTATTGTTTTATTATTCCTTTTACCTATATTGTTAAAAGATAAGAAAGAAATGGATTATGATATTAATGATGCTTTATATTTAATAGGTTCACTTCTTTTTATAAATATCTCTTTTAATTTAATATTAGTAGTTAGAAATTATAGTCTAAATTACTTGATTTATTTACTACTTATAACAGTAATAACAGATACCTTTGCTCTTATAACTGGTATGTATATAGGTAAAAATAAATTAGCTCCCTCTATTAGTCCTCATAAGACTATAGAAGGTTTTATAGGTGGAGTCTTAATGGGAACTTTTGTAGCAACTACATTTTATTATACAGTAATAGATTCAGGTATTTCTTTAGCAATATTAATACTAACAACATTGTTCTTAGCAGTTGTAGGACAGCTTGGTGACTTAGTATTTTCATCTATTAAAAGAACATTTAATGTTAAAGATTTTTCTAATCTTATTCCGGGACATGGAGGTATACTAGATCGTTTAGATAGTCTAATTTTTGTAATTTTAGCATTTATATTAGTAATGGGATTAATTTAGGAGGCAACATGGTTACATTAATTTTATTTATAATATTACTCGGTTCAATTATATTTATTCATGAAGGAGGACACTTCTTATTTGCTAAATTAACAGGTATTTATGTATATGAATTTGCTCTTGGTATGGGGCCTAAACTATTTAGTTTTAAAAAAGGAGAAACAGTATATTCTTTAAGAGCAATTCCTATAGGTGGCTTTTGTCAGTTAGCAGGAGAAGAAGGAGAAGAGGAAGACCTACCAAAAGATAGAACACTTCCTGGTAAGAAGCCTTGGCAAAAGTTTTTAGTAATGTTTTTTGGAGCAGGGTTTAACTTTATCTCTGCTATCTTAGTGTTATTCTTTATTTCATTAGTTTGGGGAGCAACTTCAACAGAACCAATTTTATCTAGTGTAGAAAAAGGAACACCAGCTTATGAGGTAGGACTTAGAAAAGGTGATGAAATATTAGAAATTAATGGTCATGATATTTGGACTATAGATGATATATCACTTTATCTAACAATTGCCGATACTAATGAAGCGACTGAGTTTAAAATAAAAGATAAAAATGGTAATGTAGAAACATATGAAATAAAGCCTGAAAAGACTAAGGTTGATGGCGAAGAAAGATATCTTTATGGTATTGGTATGGTAGGCGAAGAACAACACGGTTTTCTAGCTTCCCTAAAATATACAGTAGTTAAAACAGGTTCTTTATTTAAACAGATGGGTGTTACTTTATTAAACTTATTTACTGGAGGAATTCATTTAAATCAGTTAAGTGGTCCTGTAGGAATATATGAAGTAGTAGGGGCTCAAGCAAGTGGAGGACTAGCAAGTTTACTTTATCTATTCTCATTTCTATCAATAAATGTAGGATTTATTAATTTATTACCACTACCAGCTTTTGATGGAGGACATATTTTATTTATAATAATCGAGAAAATTAAAGGAAGTCCTGTTAAACCTGAGACAGAAGCTAAGTTCCATGCCGTAGGATTATTCTTATTAATGCTTCTTATGATTTATGTAACATTTAATGATATATTAAGACTATTTTAAAACAGTGTCAGTTCATTACTAACACTGTTTTAATATTTTAACTATTACTATGATATAGTTCTTCATTAAGAATATCTAAATTTTGATTCATTAAGGTTATATAATTGACATTGGTTTCTCTTTGTTCTTCACTTAAAATTATTATTCTGTTAGAATTAACTATCTCTAAACTATTAGGATAAGTATTAATTAGGTTTTGAACATTAGTGGTAGTTTTTATATCTTTGTAACTAAATATTTTAGTAATAGTTCCCTTTTCTATTAAATTATTAATTGTGACTAGATCTTTTTCAGTAGTATCATCATTTAATATATATACTGTTAATCCATATTTTTCTAGAAATTTGTAATTGTTATCAGTTGCAACTATGGTTTTATAAGGAGCATTTTCAACAGTTAATCTAATGTTAGCATCTAGTTCTGATACATCAACTTTTAAATCTTCATAGTTTTCATCTATTTCATTTTTTAAATAGTTATTTTCTATATATTCATTTAATCCCATTCTAACATTTTGACTCATCATTAACATAAAAGATGGATCTAACCAAACTTCTTCCATATCATAATCATTATCAAGAACATAAGAACTGTCTATTATTTTTAAATCTTTATTATAATCTAATAAATCAACTGCTAAACTTCTTTCTCTATCAATTAAACCTGTATAGATAAATAAATCTTTACTAGCAAAGTCTCTTTTTTGCTTATTAGTAAATTTATAATCACTAACATCTACACCATTAGGATAAATATTACTAACCTTAGCATGATCTCCATAAAGCCTTTCTATAATATATTCATTAGGATAATTAGTAGTAACTATCTCAATATCTTCCATATCATCACTTTTACAACCTGTAGTAGTAAATAAAATTGCCACACCTAATAAAGCAATCTTACCTAATTTTTTAACACTTCTTTTCATTCTTTTTCTCCTCTCTAATAACTGGGTCATATCCATATCTTGCTCCAGGATGACATCTTAAGATTCTTTTAAAACCCATAAAACATCCCTTTACCAAACCATACTCTTCTATCGCTTCAATAGTATAATTAGAACAAGTAGGATAAAAATGACAAGCCCCATGACTTGCTAACGGCATCTTTTGATAAAGACGAATTAAACTAATTAAGATTCTCTTCATATTTAACACCTAAAAATATTGTACTATAAAAAGCTTTCTTAATCAAACCTCCAGTTGCATTTTTTTTAGATAAAGTGTATAATATGTAGCCAAGAAGGTGATGTAGATGAAATTTTTTAGTAAAGATGAGTATATAAATACTAAATTAAGCATGTCTAGCTTTAAAAAGATTAAAGAGAAAAAATTAAAAGTAGCACTACAAAACCTTAGTGATTTTGGTTTTGTTCCTGATGTAGAAGTGTTTAATGCTGATGATGAAAAAGTTTATGTAAAAGATAATGTAGGAACTATATATGAATTTACACTTGATTTTTTTAATTATGATGATTCTAAAAAACGAGAAGATTTTTACTTAATAACGGTAAAAAAACAAAATGTGTTTTATAGCTATGATTATTGTTGTCTTAATCTAAAAAGAAAAGGTTATTATCTAGATGATGGTGCTATCATAACTGAATATTGTTCTATTGGAGATCATCCTAAAAGATATACTTTAGAAAAAAATGATGAAAAATATTTTGTTTCAATTAACTATCCAACTGATTTTCTAAAAAATCTCCAAGTATATTGTTTTAATCATCAAGACGATGAGAGTTTTGCAAGTTTTTTAGAGTTTTGTAAAGGAGTTAGCATAGAATATTGTAATAATATTATAATGGGTTATTCTAATAATAATACCAATATTAAGATAAAATTAAATTTTGGAGAAGTAAAAGAATGCAGTTTGAATATTAATGGTAATAATGATACTAATGAAGTGATTAGTTTAACTTATCAAGATGGAAAATTAACTGAGGATTACAAAGTAATTAGAAAAATCACTGAAGACGAATTATCAGATGAAAGCAAAACTACTGTTAATAGTGTAAAAAGACTTATTAAGAGTTAACCTAATAGAAAATGAGATATTAACATAAAGATGAATCCTATACTAAAGAAGATAAATGTATGTCTTCTTTTTTTATAGCTTAAAGACTCAATTAATAGTTCATAAATACTAATATGTATCATTATACCTGCTATCATAGCAAGTATTACACTCATAATAAAGTTATTAATAATATTAGATAAAAATAGATAAGCAAGTATAGCACCTAATGGTTCAGATAAGCCTGATATTAAAGTATAAAGAAATGCTTTAAACCTAGATTTAGTACTAAAGTATATGGGAATAGCAATACTTATTCCTTCAGGAATATTATGAAAACTAATAGCTAAAGCTAAAGATAAGCCTAATCCTCTATTAGTAGAACTAGAAAGGAAAGTAGCAACTCCTTCAGGAATATTATGCATAATAATAGCAAGCATAGAAACAAGACCTAATCTATATAGTTTTTTATTACTGATAGATTTATTATCATTATTAGGTAGAAATTTATCTATTAACATTGATGTAATTACACCAAGACAGATAAATATTAAAAGAAATAAAAGAGCAGGGAAGCCTTTAAATATAGTAGTTAAGAGATTAAAAGATTCTGGTATTAAATCAGTAAGAGATACACATATCATTACACCACTTGCAAAAGATAGTGATGCTAAGATAATATATTTTTCATTCTTTAACTTAAAAAGTAGAGGAATAAAACCAATTAAAGTAGAAAGCCCTGCTAAAGTAGATAAAATAAATGCATAAGTAAAGTTAGACATAGTATCACTGTTTCCTTTTCAGTAATAGATATGCTAAAAAAAGAAAATTTATGATATTGATATGATTATTATAAAGTGATACAATAAGTTAGCACTAAAGGGGGAACTTTATGTTTATAGATGAAAAAATAAAAGAATATATAGAACATGAAAAAGTGGAATGGCAAGAAGTTAGAAAAATATGGGAAGAGATAAAGAAATTAAGAGTTCAACAAAAAGTATTAGATAATTATCTATCTACTTATGAAAATGATTCACTTCATAAAGAATTAAAGAAAGACTTTGATAAAGTTTTAGATAATATAGAATCTCTTGCTAATACTTTTAATTTTAAAACGGGTATAGAAATTTCAATGCTTTGTTGCTTTCTAATACATGGAGGATATTTAACGAAAGAAGAGTATTGTTACCATAATAAGATATTTGATATTAAAGAGTTTTCTAATGATAAACGAATTTCTTTTGCCTTAAAAATATTTAGTGGTATTGGTTGTTGCCGTCATACCTCTGCTTTTCTAAAAGAAGTTCTTGATAGATTTAATATTAATAATTATATGGCTCCAGTTGATACTAGTATAGAAGATTTTAATATATGTGAAATAAGATTGTTTCTTCATGATATTCATAGAGAATTTACTGTCCATAATCATATAATTAACTATATAAGGGAAGAACACTATAACTATTTTCTTGATATTACTTCAAAGCAAATTAAAATATTTGGAGCATGTAATCAATTTGCCTATTCGCTTGATGGCTATGATTTAGTTATTCCACTTTATAGTTATAGCTCTAGTAGTTGGAATGATGAATTTATTGATTATAGAAAAGTACTATCCATTTCTAGGGAAGAAGCAGATTATTTAATAGATAAAGCAAATGCTACTTTAAGAAAGTGTGATGCTAATCAAGATTTATTTGAAAAATTCTATCTTCAAAATATTGATAATTATCGAAGTATTAATGAAAATTATAATAAAATATATGAAAAAGAAAAAAGTTTAAGATTAATAAAATGTGATAAACAAAAGTAAAAGTCCTATGAAAAACGTGTAAATCTATATAAAAAGTCCTGCCAAAAACGTGAAAAAAACGATTGCAATGTTTAATAATTAATGATATTATATCCTTATAAGAGGAGAACTAGGTATGAAAAGAAAGATATATGATGAATTATTAAAATGGAAAAATAGTACTGATAATGTAAAACCTTTAATGGTACTTGGAGTTAGACAGTCTGGTAAGACTTACATAATAAATGAATTTTGCAAAAATGAATATAGTAATTATGTTTATGTTAATTTATTTGAAAATACTAATGTAATAGAGTTATATAATTCTAATTTAACATCAATTGAAAAGTTTAATAGACTAAAGCTATTAATAGATTTTGATTTTGAAAAAGAAGATACTATCCTTTTCATTGATGAAATACAGGAAAGTGAAAAATTAATAGCAGAGCTTAAATACTTCCAAGAAAACCATAATAATGTTAGAATAATCTGTGCTGGGAGTCTTTTAGGAGTAAAATTAAAAAGATCAAAATTTTCTTTTCCAGTAGGCAAAGTAAAAATGTTAAATATGTATCCAATGGATTTTGAAGAATTTTTAGTTGCTATGAATCAAGAAATGTTAATAGACCTTATTAAAGAGTGTTATAAAAAAAATAAGCAAATAACATCTCCGATTCACGAAAAAGCTTTAAATTTATATAGAATATATTTAATAACAGGTGGCATGCCTGAAAGTGTTAGTAGTATGGTTAAGACTAATGGAGATTATATTAAATATGATAAAACAATTTTAACTGACATTGTTAGTTCATATTTTAAAGATATGGATAAATATGTTACTAATGAAAGTGAAGCTTTAAGGATAAATAGAGTATATGATTCCCTACCATCTCAATTATCTAATATTTCTAATAAGTTTCAATATTCTAATGTATCTAAAGATGCCAGAGCAAGAGAATATGCTACTGCTATTGATTGGTTAGAAGTTAGTAATATGGTTTTACGTTGTAAAGCTATTAAAACTCCTGAAATACCTCTTGAAGGCTTTGTAGATGTTGATACTT
>CALVUY010000065.1 GCA_944363705.1 uncultured Bacilli bacterium
CCTATATTATCAATATTATCTGTTAATTCATATAATCTTTTCGCAACTTCCATAAGTTCCTCGTCTCCTTCCGATAATTTTTTAATTTCTAGATAATCATCTAACATTAATATTACTAACTCTTTATCTAATTTAGTTAACTCTTCTCCATTAAGATATTTATTATAACTTTTCATCATATTTATATGTATCTTTTCACTTGTCTCTGTTTCTACTATATTTTCATTATTTTTCATATAAAATGTAGATATATTTTCTTTTCCTAAACATTCTTCAAAGTTGTCAAAGATATCAAAGTTAATCTGTATTACTTTTATTTTTTTACTATACTCTTCACCTTTACTTAATAATTCACCCTTTATTTTTCCAAAGTAAGCATCATTTCTTTCTATTAATCCATCCCAATAACCATTATTACATTCTAAATTAATAATATATCCTGGTAATTTAAAAATAAAATCAGAGACTTTTTTTCTTTCTAAAGCATTCTCTATTTTATATTCTACATTTTGTTCCTTAAAGTTTTTTATAATAAAATCTTTATCAAGACCAGTCAATTTAGATATCATATCACCTAAATATAAAAGACATTTCCCCATAATAGATTTAAAGACAGAGTCAAGTGTTCCTTCATAGACAAAGTTATTAGATATCATATATTCTCTAATCTTTTCATTACTAACATCTTTAGGAATATTTTTTATTCGTTTTTTAATCATAATACCTCCTTGCAAGTGTTATAGCATAGTCTATAAATGATTGCAAAAAGGCAATTTTTAAAATTCAAGAAAAATAGACTCTCAATTTAATATTTTCTCTAGGGGAATTTTAAATTTTCATTTCAAAAAATCGCTCAATTTACAAAATTCATACTTTTTTCAAAAATTTTCATTTTTCTCCTTTCCCCATCTTTTATGCATCGCCTCTTATATCTATAATGTATCATAGTAGATAACATTAGTCAATAAAAAAAAGAAGCAAACATGATAAAAATTTTTAGAATTTTGTCTGAAAGGTATAGAAGTCGCATAAATACATTTTATTCTAGGTTTCTTATAATATGCAGTTTTTATAATCTTTGCTTAGATACTTAGTTTCGCAAGAAGTCTATTATTACACTCAAAAAAGAATAGAATAATTCTCTTACTCTATTCTTCTTACACTATGAAAGAAAGTAAATTTATTACTTAAACTACCATTCTGGTATTTAAAGCCCCCCCTCAGATAACATATTGTAAACAAATGCTAGTGCAAATTATCTCTTTCATTTAATTACCTTCTCTCTTCTTATTCACTCGTGTCATTGTATTCATTTCTCTCACATGTATAACCACCATTCTCTAATTCTTGCTCAATAGTAGTTACACTTTGATTTAATTCATACTCTGGATAAAATCCTTCAAACTCTGTAATATTATTTGTTATAAAATCCATATCAAGTTTCTCATAATCTATATTTTGAGTAGTTATTTGTACCGCTGCACTTACACTACAATCTGCTGTCATACCAATATCATTCTCATCTAATACTGTCTTAAGAAATTCACATGAATTTTCTCTTTCTGTTAAAATACTATTATCAGTCGCTGTATCTGCTAACCTACTAGTTGTAGTCATTCTACTACTCTTTAATCTATTTTTTTCATATTTAAAACTAAAATCATATGTATAGTTTAAATTATCAGTAGAATTATTAAAAGTACAAGTCATAGTACCACTTTTTAATTCATTTGCCCCTGTTTTCTCATTCATATAATCTGTTATAAAATTTGTGATATCTGGTAAAAAGAAAACAAAAGCGAAAAGAAATAACATCAATAGTACTAAAAATACAGGATGCCCTTTCTTTTGTTTACCAGTAGTATTTTCTTCTAGTTTAACAGAAGTTGGAACTGTAGTATCATTATTTTGATTATTATTATCTACAACTTTTTGTTCTACTTCATTGGTATTAGATACTTCTACAACTTGAGGTTTATTATCCTCTTTAGGAGAGTTTACAACATTTTCTGTTCCTGGTGTTATTACTTTAGGAGTTTCTTCATTAATATTTTCATTGTTATTTTTATCATTCATAGAGTCTTCCTCCTCTTTATTCTAAATAAATTATAACATTTAACTTTTAAAACGTAAACTATTAATTTGTTTTTGAAAGTCCGTGCTACTAGTTATATAATTGCCACTTACTATTATATCTGTTAAATTATATATTTTCTTTGCAACTATATTATTAACCCCACCATCAACACTTATTTTAAATTTAAAATCTTTATATTCTTTCTTTAGGACTTTTAACTCTTTTAATTTATCTATAGTCTTATCAATAAACTTTTGTCCCCCTTTACCTGGTATTACGCCCATTACTAATATTAAATCTATATATGGTAAGTATGGTATTAAAGATTCTACTTTATCAGTTGGGTTAAGGGCAATGCCTGTTTTTATTCCATAACTTTTTATTAATTTTAAATTACTTAGAGTATCTTCTAAAGTATCTAAATGTATTGTTATATACTCAGTATTTAGACTAGCATAATCACTAATATATTTACTTGGAGACTCTACCATTAAATGAACATCTAATCTTTTATCTGTAAACTTATAGATATGTCTCATCTCTTTAAATGGTAATGATTTATTTTCTACATATTTACCATCCATAACATCTACATGAATAAAATCAACATCTGTATCATTCAATTCTGTTAAAGTTTTTGGGATATCTTTACTAGTTAAAAAAGATGCACTTATCATTTAATCGCCTCCTCGTAAAATTTTAAATAACTATCATACCTACTCTTAAGAATCTCATCATCCTCTACTGCTTTCTTAATACTACATTCAGACTCTTTTGTATGAGAACAATCTCTAAAAGGACAAGAGTAATTAGAAAATTCTCTAAAAGCATATTTTATATCTTCTTTTTTATAAATAGAAAGATCTAAGGCAGAAAAACCTGGAGTATCTAAGACTTTACCATCTAAAAAGTCATATAATTCTACATTTCTAGTAGTGTGTCTTCCTCTTCCTAAGGCAAGAGATACTTCTCCTGTTTTTAAATTCCAATCAGGATTTAATTTATTTAAAAGAGTACTCTTACCAGCACCTGTTTGTCCTATAAAAACAACGGTGTTATCTTTAATTAGTTCTTTTATTTTATCAATATCATTGTTAGTAAGAACTCTATATCCTATATTAGTATAATATACCATTATCTCTTTTATTTTTTCATAAGTTTCTTTATCAACTAAATCAGTTTTAGTTAGACAAATAACAACATCTACATTATTAAGTTCCATATGAGTAATAAATTTATCTAATAAACCTAAAGAAAAGTCAGGATTAACAAGACTTGTAATGATGAAAGCTCTATCAATATTACTTACCATAGGTCTATTAAAAGTATTTTTTCTAGGTAACACTTCTTCTATAACTAAGCTTTTCTCATTAAAGACTACATAATCACCGACTTTAGGTATAAGTTTTTCTTTTCTAAATTTACCTCTTGGAATAGTATTATAGTTTATCCCATTACTATTAACAACATGTCTATTACTACTTATTTTAACAATTTGTCCTTGCATTTTTTCACCTAACTATTGTTCCCCTGTATTTGTATTTGAATCATTATTGTTATTATTGTTATTGTTATCATTACCATCATCTACTTCAACTTCATCATTATCATTACTATTATTAGGAGCAGCTTTACCTATAGTAATAGTTACACTATCACCATTTCTAACAGTAGAACCATTTGGGCGAGATTGAGTTATAACTTTGCCTACTTGATTTGGATCTGCTACTTCTTGATATTCTGTTGTTACTGTTACACATGCATTATTAGCCCAACTAGTTACAACATCTTCAGTTTGTAAGTACCAATCTGGGAAGGTAATATCTTGTAATATTGTTAAGGTTATTTCATCTCCTGATTTAACCTCACTACCTTCATCAAGTGATTGAGAGATAACAAGGTTTTGACCAATAACAGAACAAGTTGTAGAATCTGGTTCTATTTCTTCTATTTTTACTTCTAAGCCCATATCTTCTAAGGTTTCTCTTACTTCATTAACATCCATATTAACATAGTTTTCAAGTTCATATGTCTTTACACCTGTTGATTTATATAAGGTTACACGAGTTCCTTCTTTAACTGTACTTCCACTTCTTGGATCTGTTCTAATAATTCTATTTTTCTTAACATCTTCACTACTTACTTCTTCTATTTTACTATTAACAGTAAGTCCTGCATCTTCTAAAGTATCTTCAGCTTTACTTACAGTCATACCACTAACATCTGGGACTTTAACATCTTTTTCTGCTGTAACAGCAGGTATTATAAAGAACACTGCTAGTAATACTATTACAATTACTCCTGCAATAATTGATAAAGCGATTATTAATTTATTAGATTTTTTTGTCTTTTCATCAGTAATAGGAGTAGCGATACCTTCATTACTATCACTTATTGGTTCCATTATTTTAGTAGTCTCATCTACTTCATTTTCAGGATATGGATAAACATATGGTTCTTCATTTATTCTATCATCGTTTAATGCTGTTAATAAGTCATTATGCATACTCTTAGCATCATCATATCTATTTTTAGGATTTTTAGCAGTTGATTTTAAGATGATATTTTCTATACTTTGAGGTATATCATTATTTAGTTTATGAACATCAGGAAGTGGTTCTTTCATTTGTTTTAGTGCTATTTCAACAGCACTATCACCTTTAAATGGAAGTTCTCCTGTTAATAGTTCATAGAAGATAATTCCCATTGAATAGATATCACTTTTTATAGTTGTCCCTTTACCAGCTGCTTGTTCTGGTGGTAAGTAATGAACTGAACCCATAACAGAATTAGTTTGCGTTAACTGGGTTGAGTTAAGAGCCATAGCAATACCAAAGTCTGTTATTTTTATCTGTCCATCATCTTGTATCATAATGTTTTGTGGTTTTAAATCTCTATGAACGATATATGAGTCATGAGCATGAGCCATACCATCTGTTAGTTGTAACATGATATCAATAGCTTCTGATAAAGTTAGACTACCACGTTTTTTAAGTAATTGTTTTAATGTCTTTCCTTCAACATATTCCATGACAATATAGTATAGTCCATCATCTTCTCCTACATCATACATGGCAACGATATTAGGATGAGAAAGACTAGAAGCTGATAGGGCTTCACGCTGAAAACGTCTTACAAATTTTTCATCATTTGCAAGGTCTCCTCTTAATACTTTTATCGCTACATTTCTATCAAGTATAGTGTCATATGCAAGATAGACATTAGCCATACCACCTTCGCCTATTGATTTAATTATCTCATAACGATCATTAATTTTTTGCCCCTTTGTAACCATTATTCTTCACCTTCTCCTAAAATTAAGTATGCTACTGATATATTATCAGTTCCCCCTCTATTGTTAGCTTTCCTAATTAGTTTAATAACTTTATCTTCTATATCTCCTTCTCCAGTTAAGACTCTTTCAATAGACTCTTCATCTAACATATTAGTAAGTCCATCACTAGATAAAAGAATTGCATCTATTTCCATATCACAATCAAAGATATCTATATCAATAGGATCATTAGCCCCAAGTGCTTTCATTAAGACATTTTTCTTCGGATGATCCTTAGCTTCTTCTTCTGTTAATTCACCAGCTGACACTAACAAGTTAACTAATGTATGATCATATGTTACTTTATGTAATTTATTATCTTTCATAACAAAGCCTGATGAGTCTCCAATATTTCCAAATAATATATAATCTTTTGTAATGATAGCAGTGACAAGGGTTGTTCCCATTCCTTTACTTTCTGGATGAGTTTTCTCATGTCTAAAGATACTATCATTTATTTCATTAACACTATCTCTTAAAAAATTAACAGCATCCATCTTACTCATATTATGGAAGTTTTCATTAAAGTCTTTTGCAAGATGGGTTATAGCGATAGATGATGCTACTTCTCCAGCAGAATGTCCCCCCATACCATCAGCGATAGCCATAAGTGTATCGTTATCACTATTATGTACTATTAAGACACTATCTTCATTATGGTCTCTAACCTTTCCTGCATCAGTTAAATAAAACGATTTCATATATCCTCCTTCTTACTTCTAAGCTGTCCACAAGCAGCACTAATAGTACCACCAAACTCTCGCCTAATTGTAACTGTAATATTGTTTTTCTTTAGTATATCATAAAACTTAGCAATTGTTAAAGGTTTACTTCGTTTATACTGTAAAGCATCTGTTTCATTATATGGTATTAAATTAACATATGAGTTTATTCCTTTTAATAAATTTACTAATTCTAAAGCATGTTCTTCTTTATCATTAACACCATCTAACATAATATATTCAAAGGTTACTCTTCTATTTGTTTTTTCTAAGTATACTTTAATGGCATTTATTAAATCTTTTAGAGGATATACTTTAGCGATAGGCATTATCTCTTTTCTTAATTTATCATTTGGAGCATGTAAGCTGATAGCAAGATTTACTTGATATGGGAAATTAGCAAATTCTAGTATTTTAGGAACAAGTCCACAAGTTGATACTGTTATATGTCTTGCTCCTATATTAAGTCCTTTAGGATGATTTATTATTCTAATAAAGTTACAAATGTTATCATAGTTATCAAATGGCTCTCCTATTCCCATAATAACTACATGACTAATTCTAAGGTTAGATTCATCCTCTACTTTAATTATCTGTTCTACCATTTCTCCTGTAGTTAAATTACGTACTTTTTTACGTCTACCTGACTCACAAAACTTACAACCCATATTACATCCTACTTGGCTAGAAATACAAAGACTATTACCATAATCATGATTCATAAGTACCGCTTCAACATGTTCTTTATCATTAAGTTTAAATAAATACTTTCTAACGTCTTTAGCTTTTTCTACTGTAACTATCTCTATATTAGAAATAGTAAAGTCTTTACTTAGTTTTTCTCTTGTCTCTTTCTTTATATTGCTAGCTTCACTAAAAGAAGTAATTCTCTTATCTTTAGCATAAAGCCAAGAGAAAAGTTCTGTTGCATAATATTTTTTTTCATCTATTTTTAGAAAATATTCTGTTAATTCATCTATAGTTAAATCATATATACTCATAACTCACCTCTACAACTACATTTATTATACATTAAAACTTGAGGAAAAACATCAAAAAACTGATAAAACGTATCTATCAGTTTTGTAATATTTAGTCAGTTAAGTTCTCTAACTCTTCTATACTTAGTCCAGTATTTCTAGATACTACTTCTATAGGTATGCCATCTTTAAGAAGATTTTTTGCAATTTCTATTTCTTTTGCCTTAGCACCATCATCATAACCCCAATTACGAGCGGTATTAATCATTTTTTTCTGCATTATTTCATTATCATATGCTAATCCAAACTTATCATCAAGACCTAGTCTTTCTAATTCATCCACAATCTTCAATGCCTCCTTATCATCTCCTGCTATTTCTCTTAATTCTTCATAAGAGTTAGCAGTAAATAAAGATAGATATGCTTCTTCTTTATTGTCTCCATTATATCTTATTCCCTTGTAATTTTCAAGATACAC
>CALVUY010000066.1 GCA_944363705.1 uncultured Bacilli bacterium
TTTTCTTCATCACTTAAATCTATATAAATATTATTCTCTAACTTATCAGGTAAATCTTTAAGTACTTCATTTTTCTTGCGTCTCAATATAAATGGCTTAACCTGATTTCTAAGCTTACTTAATGTTAGGTTAGTATCATCATCAAAGTCTTCTCCTATTTTATATTTCTCACTAAATTTAGATTTATTAGCAAGAAAACCAGGCATTATATAGTCAAAGATACTCCATAACTCTAGAATAGAATTCTCAATAGGAGTTCCTGTTAAAGCAAGTTTAACTTCACTATTAATACTCTTAACCGCTTTAGTTAACATAGCAGTTGGATTCTTAATATTTTGGGCTTCGTCTATAATCATAACTTTAAAGTTCATCTCTTTATAGATATCTAAATCTTCTCTAAGTAATCCATAACTAGTAATATAAACATTACCTTCATACCAACCTAATTTCTTATGTCTTTCTTTCTTTAAACCTGCAAAGATACTTCTTTTAATATCATCACTAAACTTCTTAAACTCATTATCCCAGTTATAAACTAAAGCGGTAGGACAAACTATTAATATTTTAGCATTACTATCTTCTTCTAACACTCTTTGAATAAAGATAATAGTCTGTAAACTCTTACCAAGTCCCATCTCATCAGCAAGTATACCACCTAAACCACATTTATATAGGTTATAAAGCCATTTAACACCATCTTTTTGATAAGGTCTAAGTAGTTTATCTTCATCTTTAGTAAACTTAATATCTGCATTCTTATATTCTTTAAAATTATTAACAAACTTATCAAACAAGTTATTAGTCTTAATAAATCTATTTTTACTTCTTAAACTATCAAGATACAATGCTCTAAACTTAGGTATTTCACCCTTCTCATCATCTAAATCAAAATCTTCTTTTAACTCTTCTAACTCTTTAATAGATGGATCTAATAAATCTAATATATCACCACTTTTTAATCTATAGTACTTCTTTTTATTCTTTAGATTTAAAAAGATATCATCCAACTCACTAGGACTTACATTATCAAGTTTAAATTCATAATTTAAGATATTATCAGTACCTATACTAAAAGATGTAGAACCTTTTACTTTCTTAATTAGACTTGTATTCTTCAACTTTTCACTAGTAAATACTTCATAAGTATCAGTTAACTCATCTATCCCATTTTCTAAGAACTCTCCTACTTCATCTATATCATAAAGTTTAAGTTCACTATCAAAACCATACTTAGTAAGTTCTAAGAAGACACTTCGCTCAAACTCTTTATCTCTAACAACATTACTATTATCTTTATCTAAATAATTTACCTCTATATCACCATAAGTAAAGATAATTTTACATTCTATATATAGTTCTAATATATCAAAATATAACTTTACAGAAGGAGTCTTAACTATAACTAAATCATCTACTGACTCATCAAGTTCTACTTTATCTTTTATACTAGGAATTACATAATCTTTAAAGCCTTTAAAATTCTTATCTGAAAAACTTAAACTATCTACCTCTTCTTCCATAATATTACTAGCAAGTATAGTTTCTTTTTCATTCAATCTATAAATACCATTTTTATCTATTAAGTAACTATAATCATTAGTTAACTTCTTTAACTTTGTTAAATCATAGTCTATTTTTAAGATATGATTATCATCTTCTTTAATAATTTTAAAAGTAAATGGCAAATGATTAACAACAGGTAATTCTCTATTAATATTAAATCCTTCTACATAAATACTATCAACTATAGAAAATAAGTCATCTAAACTCGTTTTAGTAGGTACTAAGTATGAATCATATCTATAAAGTCTTGAGTATGCAAGTTCTATAAAGTTTATTAGTCTTTTACTTTCACTATTAAAATAGTATTCTTTATTACTAAACACAAACTCTTTACCAAACTTAACTTCTCCTCCATTACGATATCTATCTATAAAAGCATTAACTTTAGTACCCAACATATAGAGCTTATTTGCTCCAACTTTAAATCTTAATTCAAAAGATTCACTATCATAGTAACTATAATAATTATAATAGCTTTCAAATTTTAAATAAGGAATAACTCTTGCTTCTTTTTTAATAATATTTTTATCAAGTGAAGTTCTTTTTAATTCATTTAGTAAAGCTGAGGCAAGAATACTATTATGCTCTTCTTCATCAAATAAAAAATATTCTCCTTGAAATTTAGTAAGTACTGCAGCGACATGTTTACATGAGTCTGTTAAAGTAAATTGAGGACAAGTACAAGTTATATCTGATATTTCTTTATCATCACTATCAACTTCTACTGTTACTATATATGATTTTAATGTATGTTCAGAAGACACAATAAAACGATTAGTAGTATAACCTAAATCCTGATAACTACCAACATATCTAACCTTTCTATTATCATAATTTATTCCTTTATCTAAATCACTTTGTTTAACATATCTTAATAATTCATCAGTCATAGAAACACCGCCTTTTCACATCATGTATTACTATATCATATATGTTAGAAAAAATCATCTAAAAATCAAATGTTTCTAAAGAAAAAAGATGTTCAAAAGAACAATCTTTTAAACATCTTTATATTTTAATTTTCTCTTTTTCTTCTTACAAAGAATCCAAGTAGTAACATATCAACTAATGCTGTTAAATAAATGATATTAATATTATCTGATGTTTCTGGATTTACTATTTCTACAACTTCATCTTTTGGTGGTTCCACAACTGTTGTAGTAACTTCGTTAGATGGAACTTCTTCATCATTATCATTACCTAAGACTAAAGCAGTATTATTAATAGTAGTACCACTAGTTACATCATCTTTTACTCTAGTAACTAAAGTAAATGTTTTCTTTTCATTTGGATTTAGTGCATCAATTTTATATATTACAGTATGAGTAGATGGATCATAGACACCACCTTCACTAGAGATAAACTCTAAGTTAGTATCTAATTTATCTACAAGTACTATATCATTATCTACTACATCACCATCATTAGAAACAGTAATTGTATAAGTTAATGTATCACCAGGATTTACAGTAGTTTTATCTACAGTCTTTGTAACAGTAAGAATTCTATGATTATTAACAATTGTAAAGGTATCAGAACTATAAGTAGTTTCATAACCATCTATTTTACTTATTTCTTCTAAGGTGTAATTAATTAAGTTTCCATTTAAGTATTTATTTAGGTTATCAATAGTTGCTTTAAAGCCATTAGCAGTATTTAATCTAATAGTTTGATAATACTCTCCATTTGCTAATAAATTAACAAGAATTTCATCACTTCTTAAGCCATCTTTATTATTCATATCGTTCCAGATTTTTTCAGCAGTGACACTAGTCTTTTCAACTTCATGAGTATTAGTAACTACAAAGTCATTACCATTATATTTATAAGTTACAGTATAACCGTTAGCAACATTTTCTTCTTTTAATGTATAAGTTATTCTTTCACCATTTTCATATACTGGTAAATTCTCAATAGTTTCTGTCCAGTTATTAGCATCACTTAAAGTTACATCTAAAACTTTATGATCATTAGCTAGTAAATAGATTGTAACAGAACCAGGTCTAATACCATCTTGGTTATTAGCATCATTCCACTCCTTAGTTATATTAATACTTCTTACTTCTGGAGTATGAGTATTAGTAACTGTTAAAGCTTCTTGATCATAACTTGCAGTATAACCTGTAACTGTCTCTTCTTCTATTGTATAGTTAATTAACTTACCGTTAGCATATTTTTGTAGTCCAGGTACTGTTAAAGTATAATTGTAATCTTTAGTTAAAGTATAAGTATCTACCATATCACCATTAGCATAAAGTGTTACATTAACTGAATCTGGTCTAATACCATCTTGGTTATTATTATCATCCCAAATTTTAGTAATAGTCTTTTCTGTCATTGTAACTTCTCTTTTATTAGTAATAGTTAGATTATCTTGATCATAACTAACAGTATAACCTTCTGGAACTTCTTTTTCTCTAACAGTATATTTAATTTCTTTACCATTAGAATTAACATCTAAACCGTTAAATGTATAAGTCCAATTATTAGAACTATTTAAAGTTTCAGTATCAATTACTTCACCATTTCCTAATAATTCAACTTCAATACTATTAGGTCTAAATCCTTCTATATTGTTTTCATCTTCCCATACTTTAGTAACAGTTTTACTAATAGTATAAGTATTATGTGTATTAGTAATTGTATAAGTATCATCACTATAACTTACTTCATAACCATCAGGTACATTTACTTCTTTTACAGTATATACTATTTCTTTACCATTTTCATATTTTGGTAGATTAGTAAAATCATAAGTCCAATCATTAGAAGCATTTAATTCTACTGTTTTTACTAATTTATCCCCATTATATAAGGCAATAGTAACTGAATCTGGTCTAATACCATCTTGGTTATTATTATCTTTCCATACTTTATTAACTGTTTTAGAAGTTACTTCTGGAGTATATGAATTTGTTAGAGTTATAGTATTTCCAACCATTTCATTACTAGTTAAAGTATAACCATCAATAGCACTTTCGCTTACTGTATAAGTTATTTCTTTACCATTTTCATATTTTGGTAAATTTTCAAATGTATGTGACCAACTACCTGCAGTTAACTCTTCAGTTGCTTTCTCTTCTCCATTAGCATATAAAGTTACTATAATTGATTCTGGTCTTTTGCCATCTTGATTATTAGCATCATCCCAAACCTTATTTACTGTAATATCTCTTACTTCTGGAGTATGAGTATTAGTAATAGTTAAGCCATCTTTACTATATGTAGTTGTATAACCTTCTACTTCAGTAAGTTCTTTAACTGTATATTTAATCTCTTTACCATTACTATTTACATCTAAGTTTTCAAAAGTATATCTCCAGTCATTAGCATCATTTAAGATTGCAGTTTGACCTGTTTCCTTACCATTTGCAAGTAATTCTACTTCAATAGAATCTGGTCTAATACCATCTTGATTATTATTATCTTTCCACTCTTTAATAACTGTTTTAGCAGTTTTCTCTGTTACATGTGTATTAGTAATAGTAGTTTTATTATCTTTAGTTTTAATATCTTTACTGTATCCTGCTATTTCATCTATTTCATCTGCTGTATAAGTAATTGCCTTACCATTACTATTTTTATCTAATTCTGTAAATGTATAAGTCCAATTATTATTCTCATCTAATGTAACAGTTTTATCAGTAGCAGTACCATTAGCATAAAGTCTAACAGTAATAGAATCTGGTCTTAAATTATCTTGATTATTATTATCAACCCATTCTTTAGTAACAGTATGACTAGTTTTCTCTACTTCATGAGTATTAGTAATAGTTAAGCCATCATCACTATAAGTAGTTGTATAACCATTTACTTTTGTTATCTCTTTAACTGTATAGTTAATTTCTTTATTATTAGTATATTTAGGTAAATTAGTAAACTCATAAGTCCAGTTATTAGCATCACTTAAAGTTACAGTTTTACCTGTTTCTTTACCATTTGCAAGTAATTCTACTTCAATAGAATCTGGTCTAATACCATCTTGATTATTATTATCAACCCATTCTTTAGTAACAGTCTTAGAAATTACTTCATCTGGATCATCTAAAACTACTTTACCATTATTGCCAAGAATAGTTGTTACAATTCCTTCATCAAAAGTAGTTTCATAACAATTAATATTTGTATTAGTAGCATTATTACTCTTTAGTAAAGATTCATCAATATTTTTAGCATCACTACTAATATTTCCATCATTATCATAAGAAATATTTTCATAATAATATGGATTATCTAAAGCAGGAGTATATTCTACATTTGTTTTCTCATTAGAAAAGTTATTAGTATAGAAAACATCTCCTGTTTGTGCTGACTCTACAGCTTGATCAGTTAATCCTACTTTAAATTTTAATCTAATAGGACTAATATTTGTATTATCTTTTTCTCTTATAAGATAAGGGAAAATATTTTCAGGTACATCAAATGAAACAGTATGTGTACCATCTTCATTATGATATACTCTAAGATCTATACTTGATAAATTTACATTTTCTCCCTTACTATTAAAAACATTATGATTAAAGATATACTTAGTATAAGTAGCATATTCTTCTACACTAGTATAACCATAATCTTGTCCATTATAAGTAATAACTGGTTTTTCTTTAAGTTCCATACCAGTACCTAAAGTATCAGTAAACTTAACTGTAGTATCATTTGTTAAAGGACTTAATGTATTCTTGATTAAATCTGAAGTTATTTCTTCAAATATTTTATTTAGTTCTTCTGCAGACATCTCACCAGAGTAAGCTTTATCAACATATTGAACATCCTTAACTTCACCATTATCTACTAATAGGCCCTTTAATCTACCTTCAGTACCATAATTACTTAAAGTATTAATATTATTTTCACTAGGATCTAAAACAGTAGTACCTATTTTACTAATAACATCTAAACCAATTGTATAATATTTACAATCAGTATTGTAATTAGACTCTACTTTATCTTTATAAGATTTTCCAGTCATAATAGTATAGTAAGCAGCATTGGGACTTGTACTAGAACCATCACCAACATGATTACGTCCTACATTATTATAGTTAGCTGTATAATATGTAGGTTCTCCATCTGATAATAAGATAATTACAGGGACTCTATCTTCAGTATCATTATTATTTATTAATTGGTTAGCACCTCTTGCCATACCACTTTGTGTAAAAGTTCCACCAAAAACATTTACACGACCACTTTCTCTATTTCCATTACTATCTGTAACACCATTAGCAATAGAGATTGTAGAATCATTTGCTGTTAAGTAATTACCATTTTGATTACTTGTTTTATAAGAATCAAGAGAAAGTAATGTATCACTAGAACCACTAAAAGTTACAATCCCAATTCTATTCTCTTTATTAGCATTCATAATAGTTTTCATTGCCGTATTAACAGCATTAACCATATTTTTATAGCGTTGACTTCTATATTGAGACATACTACCAGAAACATCTAAAACAAAGACAACATCAAGCTTTTTACCATTTTCAACAACTCTTGATGTTTGAAAAGCTTGTCCTAAACCTGATAGAGTAACTTCAAACATATCTTCTTCTATATGGTTAACACTTTTATCAGTAACAATTTTTCCATCGTCAGCTGCAGAATTATTAAAAGAATTCTCAATATCAGATGTATCAGGGTCTGCCACTGAAATTGTGTCATAGTTAACATCATCTGCTAGTGCATGAACCATATAAGGAATATTTGCTTGACTAAAGAAAGTCATAATAGCTAAAAAAGTATAGCTTAACTTTTGAACTATCGTCTTGCATTTTCTTCTCTTCATTTTCACTTCTTCCTTTCTAAAAGATTGCTTCTTATTCTAATTATTTGATTACTTAAAGTCAACACTTTTTTAATTTTCAGATGATTTTTATATAGAAAATTGAAAATTTAGTCCAAAATCTGTGATTTTTCAGTAAATATTTGACTTAATTATGTAGTTAATTTTCAGAGAAAATTTTACATCATATTATCATAA
>CALVUY010000067.1 GCA_944363705.1 uncultured Bacilli bacterium
ATATAATTTAGAGAATATACTAAATAAACATAGATAATTTTTTAAAATTAAGAGAATTATAAATTACAAGGTGATTATTATGAGTAAATATATTCAAGCAATAGGAATATGGTTTTTAATTATTCCATTAGCAATTATAAATGGTGGGTTAAGAGAAAATATCTTGATTAAATTAGGAGATATTGCACTACTATTAAGTGGAATTATTTTAAGTATATGTATATTTGTAGTAGCATACTTATTAATACCAAAAATCAAAAAATGTAAACAAACAGATTATTTTATCTTTGGAATAATTTGGTTTATTTTAACGAATCTATTTGATTTATTTATGTATATTAGTGAAGGTGGAGGAATCAAAGATTTATTAGATTCATATAACTTTTTAACAGGTAATTTATGGATTTTAGTTGTTATTACCACATTTATATCTCCAATAGTAGTATCAAAAATAAAAAAGAAGAAAGGTGGACTAGAAAATGTATAAAACAGTTGTTATAGAATATTCTCCAAAAGCTGATGAAATGGCACAAAAAGTAGAGGAAAAAGCTAATGAAATGTTACAAGTTGGTTATGAACTGGTTACTATGTCAATTACAGGAACAGCAAAAGCAATTTTAGTGTTTAAAAAGATAAAAAAAGAATAATAAATAATTATAAGTAGTAATGGTAAAGAGAGGTTAAAATTATGGAATATATATTTATGATAATTTTTGGTATATGTATTATAGTTTTAGGAATTTTAAATTATAAAGGTAATATTTCTTCTATTCATTGGTATAATAGAACAAGAATTACAAAAGAAAATTCTAAGAAATATGGAGAAGCAATGGGGCTTGGAACAATAATAATTGGAGTTAGTTTAACTATAACAGCTATTTTACAAATGATTTTTGATATTGAAAGTCTATGGCTTATTACTTTAGTAGGAGTTATCGTTGGTCTAGTTTTTCTACTTTATGGGCAATTTAAATATAATAAAGGAATTTTCTAATTTTGATATAGACTTCTTTATTTTTTAGTATATATGCTTGGTGTGTTAAGAAAACTAGCAAAAATGTAAAGTATTGTTGATAGAAAAAGATAGTTTAAGGTAGTACACTTAATTTGGAGGTTGATAAAATGAGTTTAGGAAATAATTTATTTGAAGCAAGAAAGAAGGCAGGCTTATCACAAGAAAGTGTTGCAGAAAAATTAGGTGTTAGTAGGCAAACTATTTCAAAATGGGAAACAAATGAGACTATTCCAGATATTTATCAGGCCAAAAAGCTTTCTAAATTATATAAACTATCTTTAGATGAGTTAATAGAGTTTGATGTGGATTTAAAAGAAATAGAAGAAATTATTAAAAATACTGATGAGGCGAAAAAATCAAAAATTAATTGGACAAATGCTTGGGGTAAGAAATATAAAGTATTAGTAACATATCAAAAAGAAGTTGATATATCTAAATATGCTAAAGGAATTAGAATGATGCTTGATAGTTTATCTAGTGAGTATGGTTATAATGAACAAGATAGTATGTTAGTTTTAAAAGATATTCTTTATCACGAGTGGAAAGATAATAAATAATATTAGTTATTATAATGTTAAGAAAATTAGCATAACTTCCATTAGATATTGCTAGATTAAAAAGCTTTAAGATTATATACTTTTAACTGAGGTGAAAAAAATGGAAATAGGAAATAAAATATTAGAGTTAAGAAAGAAAAATAATCTTTCTCAAGAAGCATTAGCAGAAAAAATAGGGGTTAGTAGGCAAACAATATCTAAGTGGGAATTAGGTGAGACATCTCCTGATATTAAACAAGCGAAAGAATTATCTAAAGTATTTAATGTTAGTCTAGATGAATTAACTGATAATGATATTAAAAATGTTTTAGAGGCTAAAGTTAGTAATACAGAAAAGTTAGCAGGTATTATAATTAAAATTTTAAAAGTAATAGGAATCTTATCAATAATATATGTAATACTTTTTGTCATTGCATTAATTTTATTTACTGCTTTTCCTAATGAGCAAAGTACAACGACAGAGATGATATCAGCTGATTTAAATTGTTCTATTGGAGATAATAATTATTTGATTACAATTGGAGAAGATAATTATTTTGAATGTATGGAGTGTAATAAAGATATGAGAATATATTTAAAAGATATTACAGATTATGCTAATATAGAACATAGTGTAGAAAATATAGAAAAGTATTTTGAAGATAATGGAGGCAGTTGTGAGTAAATATGAAAGTAATAACAATATGTGGTAGTTATAGATTTAAAAAAGAGATGATAGATATAGCAGAAAAATTAACTTTAGAAGGTAATTGTGTCTTGATGCCTAATGAATTATCAAGATCTGGTAAAGATGATTATAGCCAAGAAGAAGTTTTAATGATTGATAAAATGCATAAAGAAAAAATAAAGTTAAGTAATGCCATTTAAGTTGTTAATGTAGATGGTTATATTGGTAATAGCACTAAAAGTGAAATAGAATATGCTAAATCTTTAAATAAAGAAATTATTTATTATGTTTAAGATATAGTTTTATTCAAAACACAAGTTCCAGAAAATAATAAAATATAAGAGTTTTGGAATAATATTTCCATAACTTGACTTTGTATATTTTTTAATGTATACTCATAGTAGAGGTGAAAAACTATGATAGAAAGAACAGAATATCTTGAAGAATTAAAAAGATGGAAAGACAAAGATTTAATAAAAGTTATAACCGGTATAAGAAGATGTGGTAAATCTACTTTGTTTCAATTATTTATAGATTATTTAAAGAGTACTGGTATTAGTAATGAACAAATAATATCTATAAATTTAGAAGATGCTGATTATAATTTTGAAGACTATAAACAACTATATGATTATATAAAAGAAAAAATAGATTCTAAAAAGAAATATTATGTCTTTTTGGATGAAGTTCAAAATGTACCTATGTTTCAAAAAGCTGTTGATAGTTTATATATAAAGAAGAATGTAGATGTATATATTACTGGGTCTAATGCTTATTTATTATCAGGAGAACTTGCGACTTTATTATCAGGAAGATATATAGAAATTAAAATGCTACCATTATCATTTAAAGAGTATGTATCTGCTTTTGATGATAATAATTATCAACAATTATTTTTAAACTATATGAAAAATGGCGGAATGCCTGGAAATATTAGTATTATAAAATCTAATCCTAATGATTTAGATAAATATTTAGATGGAATTTTTTCTACTATCGTTTATAAAGATATTATGGCTAGAAATAATATTAATGATAAAATGCTTTTAGAAAGTGTTTTAAAATTTATTTTTGATAGTATAGGTAGCCCTATATCAACTAAAAAAATAAGTGATACTTTAACTAGTAAAGGAATTAGTACTAGTAATCATACTGTTGAAAAGTATATAACTGCTTTTATAGAGAGCTTTTTAATATATAAAGCTGAAAGATTTGATGTTAAAGGTAAAAACTTACTAGCTAGAGATTATAAATACTATGTAGTAGATCAAGGATTAAGAAGTTATTTACTAGGAAAGAAAGCAGATAGCGATATGGGACATATTCTTGAAAATATAGTATATCTTGAACTATTAAGAAGAGGTTATAGAGTATATGTTGGTAAAGTTGATGACTTAGAAGTTGACTTTGTCGCTGAATCTCGTGATGGCTTAAAATATTTTCAAGTAGCTTTAACAGTTCGGGATGAGAAAGTATTACAAAGAGAATTACGTTCATTACAAAAGACTGGTGATCATTACCCTAAATATTTATTAACATTAGATATGGATTTAGAGTCAGACTATGCTGGAATAACTAAAATAAATGTAGTTGATTGGCTTTTACAAGATAATAATTAGTAATGAAGGAATTGATGTAATGAAAAATATTTTAATACACGGATTAGGTCAGAATGAAATAAGTTGGAATAAAGTAGAAGAAGAGTTAAAAAATAATAATACAAAAGTAGAAATTCCTAGTTTATATATGATGCTAAAAGATATTACATCAGATTATGATACTTTATATAAACAGTTTGTTAATTATTGTAATGGATTTGATGAAAAATTAAATCTATGTGGTCTTTCTCTTGGGGGTATACTTGCTTTACACTATGCAAAAGAGTATCCTGATAAAGTAAATTCTCTTATATTAATTGGAACACCTTATAAAGTACCTAAGTTTCTTTTTAAAGTTCAAGGACTAATATTCAAGATTATGCCTAGATTTACTTTTGAGAAGATAGGGTGTGAGAAGAAAGATTTTATTTCTCTTGTTAATTCTATGAGTAATTTAGATATAGAAAGAAACTTAGATAAAGTAACTTGTAAAGCTTTAATATTATGTGGTGTTAAAGATAGTCAAAACATGGAAAGTGCAAAATTATTAAATAAATTTATTAATAATAGCTCTTTTAAAACTATAGATAATTCTTCTCATGAAGTTAATGTAGATAATCCAAAAGAAATTGCTAATACCATTTATGATTTTTGGAAAGATCGAGGTAATTAATATGAACTTTTATGGTAGTGAAGAATATAATCAGTTAATTAAAGAGTTAGATAAATTAGTTTATACTAAATGTAATTTATTAAAGCCAACAAATGAAGTAGAGTTAGATGATGAATATTCTATAAAATATTATTACTATAAAGATATAGATAGTAACAAAGATGGGGAAATATGTAGATTATATAAAGATGAAAAAATGATTTATGAATGGGAAAATATTTATAATATATCTAGATATGCTACTATTATAAAACATTCTGATGGTAATAAATATTTGTTATTTTCTATAGATTTATATGGTTATAGTGTTTTAAACTTAAAGACATTAGAATGTATTAATTATATACCAAGTGAATCTTATTTAGATAATAAAGAAACTTTTATTTGGTGCGATGTTAATTATAATATTAATAGTAACTTGTTAGTAGTTAGTGGTTGTTACTGGGGAAATCCATATTCATTAATTGTTTTAGATTTTACTAAACCTATGGAAATAGTAGAGTCTAGGAATTGGCTTAATTTACCTTCAAAATATTATGAACTAGGCTGTGATATTGATTTTAAATGTTGGGATGATAATAAATTGGTCTGTATGTTAGACGGAAGTAAAGATTCTATTTTAACTATAGATATTAATGAACTAAAGGAGTAAGAAAAATGAGTTTAACAATAAATATATATTATACAGGTAAGAATGGTAGTGCAAGAGCCTTTGCTAAAGAAATGGTAAAGTGGTCTTGTAGAAAAAATAAGAAATGAAGAAGGTAATTTAAAGTATGAATATTTCTTTCCAATGGATGATGAAGAAACTGTTCTATTAATAGATAGATGGGAAAATGAAGATGCAATAGAAAAACATCATAAAACAGAAATGATGAGTGAAATTGTTAATCTTAGAGATAAATATAATCTTCATATGAGAGTAGAACAATTTGTAGAGAAAAATAAACATAAATAGTTTATTGATTTTCTATTTTTTAATTTTAACAAGAGATGTATTAAGCGTAAATGATAGATATTCTGATACAGCTTTTGAAATAGAAGATAAATCTATTCTTATAAAGGAAGATTGTAATGAATTTATAGATAAGTTAATAAAGGTCTAGGTTTTACTTAGAACTTTTTTGTTATATAATAAATTTATTAGGAGGAACTATTGTGTTAGAAGATGAAGTGTTTAAAAAGAGAAAACTAAATAAAGATAAATTAATTCCTTATGGTTTTATAAAAGAAGATGATATTTATAAATATTCTAAGTTAATTATGGATGATACTTTTAGAGTTGATATTACTATTGATAGTAATGGTAATATTATAGGTAAAGTTTATGACCTAGATGGAGACTATGAATATACTAACTTTCGTCTTGAAAATGTTAAAGGAGATTTTGTTAATAGAGTAAAAGATGAGTATATTAAAGTACTAGAATCTATCGCCAATAATTGTTATACTGAAGAATATTTTATTTATAAACAGTCTAATGAAGTTAGTAATTTAATTAAAGAAAAATATAATGTCTTGCCAGAGTTCTTATGGGAGTCTAATCCTAATTATGGAATATTTAGAAATAAAAGTAGTAATAAGTGGTTTGGGGTTATTATGAATATAGATAGAAGTAAACTTAATCTTAATGAGAGTGGAGAAGTTGAAGTGTTAAATGTAAAGTTAGATGATTTAGTTAATACTTATTTAAATAAAGAAGGTATTTATCCAGCATATCACATGAGTAAAAAGAGTTGGGTTAGTATTACTTTAGATAATACTTTATCTAATGAAAAAGTTATGAATCTTATAGATATTAGTTTTGATTTATCTAATAGAAAAAAAGAATGGATTATTCCTGCTAATCCAAAGTATTATGATATTGTTAATTCTTTTAATGATAAAGATACTATTACTTGGAGAAAGTCACATAACTTTATGATTAATGATATTGTTTACATCTATATTACAGAGCCTTATGCTTATATTATGTTTAAGTGTGTAGTTATTTCTTTAGATGAAGATGTTATGATGTTAAAACTGATTAAAAGATATAATGACAATGAGTTTACTTTTGAAAGATTAAAAATCTGTGGTGTAAAATCTGTTAGAAGTCCACGGAGTATTACAAGTAAATTGAGTGAAGAGTTAAATAAGGATTAGTATGATATAATAGTTATAATTATAAATATGAGAGGTGTGTTATGAAGAGAAATATATTAATTTTAATTATATTAATTGTGACTGTTATTATAATATTAAGTATTTATATGACATTTAACTTTAATATCTCTAAAGAAAAAGAAAGATATAGTGAAATAAAAGAAGCTTTTGAAAAAGCTGTAATATGGAAACTGGATGCTACTGGTAATAGTAAAAAGCACTGTGAAGAGAATATTACTAAAGAAATGACTATAACAGCTGATCTCTTAATTTCTAATGGTTATTTAAAAAAAGAAGATATGTTAGATATAGATGGAAAATCTTATTGTGATGGGTATGCTAAAACATTTGCAACAGAAGATTGTGGTATAGATTATAAGATTTATATAAAATGTAATGAGTATAAAACAAAAGGATATAAAGATTATAAGTGAAATGAATGTTAAAAGACGAATTTAATATATGATATTTTAAGAGGTAGTTGTAATACTTTTATCTAGTGTAGTAATGTTTAAAAAATGTAGCATTTTGGTATCTATACACTTGAATTTCTTATATATTTATGATAATATGAATATGTAAAGAAAATTTACATAGTATAAAAAAGAGGAATACCTAGTTTTGCAGATGGGTGTTACCTCTAAAATTGTTTAGAAGTAAAAGCCCTATTCACAAAGATGTAATAGGGTGTTTTACTATCTATAAATAATTAGGAGTATAACTATGGGAATTTTCAAAAATAAATCTTACAATTTGACAAAATAAAAACAACGACCTAAACTTATTAATAAATAGAAAAATA
>CALVUY010000068.1 GCA_944363705.1 uncultured Bacilli bacterium
ATAACACTTGCTTTAATATAGAAGAAGCCACCTAACTCAGCAACGATTTAGGTGGTTCTCGACGCAATTATATTATTCGAGGCCACTCAACATGCTATTATTAAGTGTTCCTCTTTTTTTATTGTATGAAAATTTTTCTTACATATACATCATATCATAATTATTACATTTATGCAAACACTTCTGATAACTATTTTTTTTCTATATTTTTAAAATTCAACATAACTATTAGTATTATAAATAGTACCATCTACTTCCACATAAATAGAATATTTTCCACTTAGTCCATCTTCATTTATATATTTAGTAACACTAATACCTTCTTTAGTCTCTTCTTCTGTAAATATATCAACGCATAAAGCAGTATAAGGTTTCTTACTTATAGAAACATTATAAACATTCTTAATACCATTCTTATAAAGAATAACATTAACATCAGTACCTCTTTTAAATTTACCAGTAAATACTAATCTATCAACTTCTTTAGTAATACTAATATTATGTTCTTCTTCTATATCTTTAAAATCTTTACTATTTAAGACAAAGCCTAACTTACTATTAGTAACTTCAGTCTCACCTAAACTACCAACCCTTTCTGCTTTACTTAACTTAAAACTTTCATTTTCAGGATATAAGCTCATCTTTTCAACTCTATAGTTATTAGTAGGTAAAACTATTTCAAAGATAACCTCACCATCTTTATATTCTACAGTATCACTAACTAAACGGTCTGCCCCACTAATTCCTGCTGGTTGATTAGAGTTCTTTCCATCTACATAAACAATACCACCAGAATGAATTATATAATGCTCACTTTCTAAATAATCAACATCAGATATATATGGAGAATAAAATTCACTACCACGTTCTTTACCATATTCAAATACCTGTTCAATAGTCATTTTATCTGTATCTATCTTATACATAACACCACGAGAATAACTGTCTTCTGCAGGAACATACTCATCTTCATCCTTAGATTTATTATTACCATTATCAAAGATAAACACATAACCTTCAGGAGTAATCATCGCAGCATGTTGACTCCATTGCCACTCAAAATCATCGCCGACTGGTGTAAAGAAATACTTCTGATATTCTTCACTCCAATTAGTAGGATCTCCTATTATCCAGTTTAAATCTCCACTATCATAATCTATATTAATAACAGCATCTTGATGTCTACCAGATAAAGTTATAGAATTAGACTCTTCATCATACCAAACAGAATTATTATGGAACCAATCATACTCTATCCAGTTTTCACTCTTACCATCTTCCATATTTAAAACATCTTTTAAATCAAAAGTCTTAACAACTTTGCCAGTATCTCTATCAAGTTCTACAATATAGTCTTCTACAGTACCATCTCCACTAGTAAAGTTATCACTAGCGACTAATAAATTACCATTAGGCATCTCATAATAATCGTGATGATAACCACCAGGTAAACTATACTCTTTATATATTTTACCTAACATATCCATCTCATATAAACCTGTCATATAATAAGGACTATTAACTAATCTTTCTGTACTTAACATCATATGCCCATTATCAAGCCTATTAACCTCCCAAATAGAATTAATAGTTAAATACCATCTTACATCTCCATTTACATCATATGCACAAGTATAACCATCACTAGATGGTGTAAAGAAATATAAATCATTACTTAATTCATCTTTATTAGCATCAACAGAAGTAGGTAAAATAAAGTCATCTGGTAAAGCCTCAGTTGTAATTGTAAATTCTTTTTTTACATCACCATATTCTACAACTACAGTATTATCACTATCAGGATAAAGACCATATATAGGTAAATAATGTTCAGTTCCTTCATCAAAAGTATATTCATAAGTACTGAGTTCATCATCCCCTTCTATAGTAACTTTAGGACTAACAGCTTCATCAGTCTTAAAGATAATTAAAGCAGTTAATGGTGAAATCTCATAAGGATTAACAATTACATCAGCATTATCAATATCTTTTAATTCTGTAGGAAAATCATCCTCTAATTTGCTCTCTTTTTCTATTAAACTACTAACAATTTTTACTTCTTTACTATTAGTACTCATATTATTAAAAATAAGTAAACATAAAGTAACAAGTATTAAAATAATAACAATAACTATTATAACAATTTTCTTTTTCTTCATACTATCTCCTCCACTCACCTTAATTTTACATTATAAAACTATTATAAGTAAATAAAACACAAGTTGAAAAAACTCAACTATTAGTTGAGTCAAAACAATCATCATTAAAACTTAAAGGAACTTCATAAGTAATAGTCTTATCATCAAGACTAGTAGCATTTATCTCTAATACTAACTGGTTATTTTTAAATATTTTACAACTACTAGCATAATCATCAACTGTAAAATCAATACTATTAAGTAAACCAGAAAGAGTATCTATATCACTATTATCACTTTCGCAACTACTAATCTTTGTCTTAGCATCACCATTAACATCATAAAGATTACAACTTAAACTTTTATATTCAGTATCATCATCACTATTATTATAGTCAATACTAGATATATAAATAGATGATTTATCAGGAGAAAAAGCTAAAACACCACTAACATCAAAATCATTAGAATCAGTTTCTAATACTTTAAACTCATAAGTTTCCTTATGAACGAAAAAAAATACAAAAATAAGGGCTACACAAGTACCTAAAACTGTTATAGGAATAAATATTTTCTTATTTAATTTTTTCTTGTTCTTAACACTTCCATCTAACAATTCATCTATATTAACATTAAATAACTCACTAATAGTTTTAAGGATAGCAATATCAGGAATACTCTTACCATTCTCCCATTTACTAACTGCCTGATAAGTAACACCTAACTTTTTAGCAAGTTCATCTTGTGTTAAGTTATTATCTTTTCTAAGCTTCTTTATAAATTTACCAATTTTCTCTTGATCCATTAGTATCACTTTCTTCCTCTAAACAACATTATATTAATATTATAGCACATACAAAGTTATTCTTTCATAGAAAAAATAGTTGATTAACAACTATCTTACTTAACTTCTAACTCTATAGGACAGTGATCACTTCCAAACACATCACTGTCTATTTTCATATCCTTTACATTATCAATAAATCTATTTGACACTAGAAAATAGTCAATTCTCCAACCAATATTCTTCTCTCTAGCTTTCCCCATATAACTCCACCAAGTATAAGCATCTGCTTTATCTTTATATAGATAACGATAAACATCAGTAAAACCACCATCTAATAATCTTGTAAAAGCATCACGTTCTTCAATAGTAAAACCTGCATTACCAATATTACCTTTAGGATTAGCAAGATCTATTTCTTTATGAGCAACATTAAAATCTCCACAAACAATAACAGGTTTCTTCTTATCAAGACTTTGTAAATATTTAAGAAAATCTTCTTCCCAAGTCATTCTATAGGAAAGTCTTGACAAGTCTCTCTTGACATTAGGAACATATACACAAACTAAGAAGAAGTCTTCATATTCAAGCGTTATAACTCTACCTTCATGATTATGTATATTAACATCTATTCCATATGCCACATCAAGAGGTTTAACCCTAGAATAAACTGCTACTCCAGAATACCCCTTCTTATCGGCAGTATTTAAATAAAAGTTATAACCTTCTGGTCTAAAAGGAATCTCACTCTCTATCGCTTTTACTTCTTGTAGACAATAAATATCAGCATTACTCTCTTTAAAGAAGTCTTCAAAACCTTTCTTTAAACAAGCTCTAAAACCTGCTACATTAAAAGATACTATCTTCATAAGACCCCTACTTACTATTCATTGCCTGTAAAGCAGTTATAGCAACAACACCTACTATATCATTAGCATTACATCCACGTGACAAATCATTAACAGGTTTAGCAAGTCCCTGTGTAACAGGACCATAAGCTTTCGCTTTAGCAAGTCTTTCTGTAATCTTATAACCAATGTTCCCAGCATCTAAATCTGGAAAGATTAAAACATTTGCTTTACCTGCTACACTACTATTAGGTGCTTTACTCTTAGCAACCTCTGGAACAACAGCAGCATCAAATTGTAATTCTCCATCTAAATTAATATCAGGATATTCTTTTTTAGCCATCTCAACTGCTTTAACAACCTTATCAACATCACTACATTTAGAAGATCCAAAAGTAGAATGAGAAAGGAAAGCAACATTAGGTTCTTCTTCTACTAATAATCTAAATGTATTAGCGCTCATCATTCCAATCTCAACTAACTCTTCACTACTAGGATTTTGAATCATTCCACAATCAGAATAAACAAATACCCCATTAGAACCATATTCACAATTAGGAACAACCATCAAAAAGAAAGCAGAAGCAATGCTTACATCTTTACTAGTCTTAATTATCTGTAAAGCAGGTCTTAAAGTATCAGCACTACTGTGACACGCTCCAGATACAACACCATCAGCATATCCGTCTTTAACTAACATATTAGCAAAATAAACATAATCATTCAAAATAGTATCCCTAGCTTGCTCTAAACTAATACCTTTATGCTTTCTAAGTTCATAATAATCATTAATTAACTTTTCACTATCACAAAAAGTCAAAGGATCAATAATAGTAACCCCATTAATATCAATATTATTATCTTTAGCACGACTTTCTATTTCACTTTCTTTACCTACTAAAATGATATCAGCGAATGCTTCTTTTTTTATGGTAGAAGCAGCTTCTAACACTCTAACATCATTAGATTCAGGTAAAACTATTTTCTTAAAATCATCTTTAACTCTTTCTTTTATTCTATCAATAAATTCCATCAAATCATCTCCATTAACATTTTATCAAAGCAAAAGATTTAAGTCTATAACAAATATAATTTATTACAAAAGAAAAATAGGGCCCCACAGAATTCCATAGGCCCCTTGCAAAAATGATTTAACATTTTTTTCTCGCATAATTAATATATCATAGATACATATTTATGTCAAACTATTTTCAATATTTTCTTTATAATTTTTTTGAATAATTTTATCAAAATAAGAATATACTGATTTCAATAGTTCATTATTATTATAATACTCTTTATGATAAATTATTCTATTATAAAATAATTTATTAATATCTTTCCTAACATTTTCCTTAATACCATCACTAGTCACAATTTCATTAAACATATAAAGAGTATAAGTAATCTGTCTAATTTTTGAATTAGTTAACTTATTATTTCTCATTTCTTTACCAATGCTACATTTTTTTAGATAATTAACTATTTTATAAGAAACTGGATAATTATTATCCTTACTAACCAAATCACTTAAAATACATGAATTATGGGCCACTGCATTTCTTAACTTAACAATATCCCGAAGTATATATACATCTTTACTTTCTTCCCTTAATCCATATTCTTTAGTATAGAATTCATAAAAATTTACAAGTTCTCCAAAAGTAATAATCTCAAGAAACTCCCATATAGGAATATTTTCAAGTTTCTTATCTTTATCAAGATCATATTTAGAAAAAATCTTTTGATAATACTCACTTCCAACTTTTTTAAAAATACTATTATGCAACTTTTTTGGAAACTTATCACTATTAAAATCCTTATCTAAATATAAATTAACTATTCTATAACCATCCTCTTCATCTATATTTTCAATAGTATTTAATATTTTTATTTTTAAATAATGTTCTATATTTATAATCATCTTAAACAAAACTAATCTAACTCTATAATCAATAATAGACAAATCTTTTAAATAAGCAAAATCTAAATCTAGAAATCTTCCTTCAAACTTACCTGCTGGCATTGGATACTTATCAAAATTATGTTTATAAGATGTTAAGTTATAGTAATTATTATTATCTTTAAGGTACTTAAGTGCATCACTTTCACTAATATACTCAAACTTTATATTCTTATTTTTTAAATAAGAAATCATTTCATCAACACACAACATAGGTTTTAAGTGACTTTTATCTTCTAATTCAACCATTTAATCACCCCAGCTTAAAAATAAAAAAGGAATGAAATTACATTTCATTCGTCAACCACTTCGTGGTTGTTTTCTTTTGTGCTAAAATATAATTATGGTGGTAATATGATAATATGTACAGAAAAAGATAAGGAATTTGAACAATATAAAGATAAAGTTAAAAATAAAAAGGTAATATTCACAATTAAAGAAATTTTTAAAGATTGGTGGAATAAATTTCTAGAAACATATCCTAAACTTAATATTAGAGATGTTGTATTTTCTAATGTTGAAAGAATGTTAAAATGCAAAACTTGGGATTTAGGTTATGCTGTTTATAAATGTCCTAATTGTGGTGAAGAAAAAGTTGTACCTCATACCTGTAAATCTCGTCTTTGTTCTTCTTGTGGTAACAAATATAATAAACAACGAGAATCTTCTATTTTTTCTAAACTGTTTAGATGTAAACATCGCCATGTTGTTTTTACTATTCCTGATGAACTCAGAGTTTATTTTAGAGAAGATAGAAAAAGACTTAATTACCTTTTTAAAGCTGCTTCTATTACTGTTAATTCTTGGTTTGAAAACAAATACAAAAAGAAAGAACTTATTCCTGCTTATATTTCTATTCTTCATACTTTTGGCAGAAGTCTTATTTTTAATCCTCATATTCATATGATTTTAATGGATGGTGGTATATCTAATAAATGTAAAGAGTTTGTTAAAGTTGATTACTTTGCTTATCCCTCATTTCGTAAACGTTTTATGAAAGTACTTTTGGATTTATTAGAAGAAGATATTGGTAAAGATGAATTTAGAAAAATTAAAAATAAAATGTATTTTGAACACAAAGAAGGTTTCTATGTTTATGCTCCTCCTTCTAAATTTAAATCTTATATTGATTTAATTAAGTATGTTTGTAGATATGTCGCTCGTCCTGTTATGGCTGAATCTAGAATTATTGATTATGATGGTACTTTTGTTACCTTTTGGTACCAAAGACATAATGATGGTTTAATTGTTATTGAAAAAGTACATGCTTATGAATTTATTTCTAGAATTATCATTCATATTCCAGATTATAATTTTAAACAAATTAGATTTTATGGTGCTTATCATAATTCAACTAAAATAGATATTGAAGTTACAAAAATTATTTCTAAAGAAAAGAAAGAGTTCTTTAGTAAACTTACTTCTTGGCGTATTCTTATTCTATCTAATTTTGAAATGGATCCACTTACTTGCCCTATTTGTAATAATATAATGTTATACTATAATAGTATCTATACTTAAGAAAGGATTATTATAGTATGAAAAATGAAAACAAAGAAATAGAAAGATTATTAAATAGTGCCAAAAATTATTTTGGCAAAGATGAAAAAATATATATTTTCAAATGTAAG
>CALVUY010000069.1 GCA_944363705.1 uncultured Bacilli bacterium
TAATATAATAAATAGTAAGCAATTGAAAGGAAGGAACATCTTTCTTTTTCTTTTGACAAACACTAGATACTTGCTTTATTATATATATGAAGGTGATAATAGTGTTAGTAAATTTTAATGAAATGTTAAAAGACGCAAAAGAAAAGAAATATGCCGTTCCTCATTTTAATATTAATAATTTGGAATGGGCAAAATACATTTTAGAGAAAATGCAAGAAGAAAATCTTCCTGTAATATTAGGAGTTAGTGAAGGTGCTAAAAAATATATGGGAGGTTTTTATGTAATTAGATGTATGGTAGAAGGTCTAATTAAAGATTTAAATATAACAATTCCTGTATGTCTTCACTTAGACCATGGAAGTAGTTTTGAAAGTTGTAAGGAAGCGATAGATGCTGGATTTTCTAGTGTTATGATAGATGCTAGTAAATATGATTTAGAAACTAATAAAAAGATAACTAAAGAAGTAGTAGATTATGCTCACTCTAAAGGTGTATCAGTAGAAGCAGAAGTAGGTCATGTTGGTGGTACTGAAGATAATGTTTATGGTGATGTTTTTAGAGCAACTCTAGAAGACTGCATAGAAATATTTAAAACAGGAATAGATGCTCTAGCACCTGCCCTAGGTTCAGTACATGGATTATATAAAGGAGAACCTAATCTTGACTTTGAAAGGATGCAAGAGATAAATGAAACTTTATCTATTCCTTTAGTACTACATGGAGGAACAGGTATTCCTTATGATATGATAAAAAAAGCGATAAGTTGTGGAATTAGTAAAATAAATATAAATACAGAACTACAAGTAACTTGGCATAAAGCAGTAGCTGATTTTATTAATGCAAATCCTAGTGTTTATGACCCTAGAAAAGTAATAGGTAGCGGTGAAGATGCTATGAAAGATAAAGTAAGTGAACTTGTAGATGTTTTTAACCCAAATCATATTAGTTCCAAAAATTAAATTAATAATATAATATAGTAGAAAGTGTGTGATTAACTATGAAAATGCTTGAAATAAAAGGAGGTAATCCTCTTACTGGAACAATAAGAATAAGTGGGGCTAAAAATAGTGTTGTGGCATTAATACCAGCGGCGATTTTATCAAGTGAAGAAGTAACAATCTGTAATGTCCCTGATATTACTGATACCGCTGCTCTTTGTGAAATATTAGAGTTTTTAAATGTTGATGTAAAACGGGCAACAGAAAGTCTAGTTATTAATCCATCAAACATGGAAAATAAAGAAATACCTAGTATGTATACTAAAAAATTAAGAGCATCATACTACTTTATGGGAGCAATGCTTGGTAAATATAAAAAAGTAACTATGGCTTTACCCGGAGGATGTTCAATCGGGGCAAGACCAATTAATCTTCATCTTAAAGGTTTTGAAGCCTTAGGTGCTACTGTAACTAATAAAGAAAATATTTATACAGTAGAAGCCAAAGAATTAAAAGGAGCAAACATCTATCTTGATTTTGCAAGTGTAGGAGCAACTATTAACATCATGCTAGCAGCCGTTCTTGCTAAAGGAACAACCATCATTGATAATGCCGCTAAAGAACCAGAAATCGTTAATGTAGCAACTCTCCTTAACAATATGGGTGCTAAAATAAGAGGAGCAGGAACAAGTAGTATTGAAATAACAGGAGTAGAAAAACTTGGTAAATGTTTCCATGAAGTAATCCCTGATAGAATAGAAGCAGGTACTTATGTAATACTTGGTGCTGCTATTGGTAATAATCTAAAAATATCTAATATTATCCCAGAACATATAGAAGCACTAACTAGTAAACTAGAAGAGATGGGAGTATTCCTTGATATAGGAACAGACTATATAATTGTAAGTAGTGGAAAAGACTATAAGCCAGTAAATGTTAAAACTCAAACCTATCCAGGTTTTGCCACAGACTTACAACAACCTCTAACACCGCTTCTTACTATGTGTAATGGTAGAAGTAAAATAGAGGAAACAATTTATGAAAATAGATTTATGCATATTCCATACTTAAATCAAATGGGTGCAGATATAAGAGTAAAAAATCAAACTTCAACTATTATTGGCCCTACTAAATTAACAGGAACAGATGTAGTTGCAACAGATCTAAGAGCAGGAGCATCTCTTGTAATAGCTGGTCTAATGGCTAAAGGAACAACTAAAATAACTAATGTTGAACACATACTTAGAGGTTATGAAAATATCGTTGAAAAACTAATAGGAGTAGGCGCTAATCTAGAATTAAAAGACATATAGAAGCATTAAAAAGAGACTAGAGAAATATAATTATAATATATGACTCTAGTCTTTTTTTGGAGGTAAAAATGAAAAAAATATTATGTCTTTTAATCATATGTCTTTTAGTTTATACAATCTATTACTTCAACCATACAGATAAAATTACTTATATATCAATAGGAGACTCTTTAAGTGTCGGAATAGACTCTAATGGTAATACAAACTATGGTTATAGTAATTATCTTGCCAACTATCTTAAAGATAAAGATTTATTAAAAAGTTACAATAACTATTTTTCTACAAGTGGTACTAGAATAATAGATTTAAAAAATAAACTTGAAACAAACTGGACTATAAAAAAAGATGGTAAATCTTTATCTTTAAAAAAATGTCTTCGTGAAGCTGAATTAGTAACTTTATCAGTAGGAATGGATGATATCTTAACAGAATTAACTTTATCCACAGTATCTGTGGAAAATCTATCTAACAAAGAAATAACTACAATAGTAGATAAAACAGTAAATGAGTTAGATTCTCTTTTTAAAGAATTAAGAAAATATGCTAAAGAAGATATAATATTTATAGGCTTTTATAATCCTTTAGAAGAAGATTCCCTAACCACAGAAAGACTCTATACTTATCTAATAACAAAGACTAAAAATCTTTGTAAAACCTATGATATAGAATATTTAGATATTTATAATCTATTTAAGAAAAATAAAGATTACATAGATAAACCTACTAACATATATCCAACAACAGAAGCTTACCAAATAATTGCCACAAAAATAATAGAGAATTATCTATAGACTAAATTCTAGTGAAAACACTCTTGCTAAAAAGATACTTATGTGATAAGATGTATATGTAAAAAGAAATTTACATACAATAAAAAATGAGGAACATTCGATTTTGCAAGTGAATGTCACCTCATAATTAATGAATAGTTGACACTCTTATGCAGAGTGTCTAATCTATTTTTAAGACTAGTACCAAGAAGGCAAGGCTAATCAAAATAGAAGGAATGAGCTTCAGTACTTTTAAGATAAAAGTCTTTGTCTTCATACCTTTTCCTCCTTTCCTTAATGGAATGGAGGCGACATTCACATCAAATGTTCCTAAGTTAATAGTATCATATTGACTTCTAGATAGCAAGATAAAAATGTAATAAATTAGTTACGAATTTTCGTAAATGCTACTTTAGATTTAATTTCTAAGTGTGAAAATCTACCATTTATAGCAAAACACTACTTGCACAAAAGATACTTATATGATAAGATGTATATGTAAGAAAAAATTTCATACAATAGTAAAAGGAACACTTAATATTACCGTGTTGAGTGAGCCAACATATAATTGTTAAACCACCTAATCCACGTTGTGAGTTAGGTGACTTTCTTTTATATTAATACTATAAACAGTAAGAATAGTAAAAGGAAGATTATAATTACTAAAGAAAAAATTAAAAAATCTTTCTTGTTCATTCTAACGCCTCCCTCGTTTATAGAGTTTGGCTTCACCCAACTACTAAATGTTCCTAAGCTAATAGTATCATATTATTTCTTCTAGTACAAGAAAAAAATGTAATAAAAAAGTTACGGATTTTCGTAAATATCATTTTTGCTTTGATTTTTAGGTATGAAAATCCATTAAAAACCTTGTCAAATTTTAAATAATTTGATATATTAAGTAGCGAATTAGTTCCTTTAAGGGATGATTTCTATGATAAATAAATTATCATGGCGAAAGGAGAGAAGAAAAATGGCAAAAAATAATCCAGCAAACTATAGACCATGTAAAGTAACATGTGCTTGTGGTGCTACATTTGAAGTTATGTCTAACAAAGATGAGCTTACAGTTGAAGTATGTTCAAATTGTCATCCATTCTATACAGGAAAACAAGGAAGAGCATCTAAAGCAGGACAAGTAGAAAAGTTTAATAAGAAATATGGTTTTAATAAAAAAGATTAGAGAATAAGGCAGTGTTTACTGCTTTTTTCTTTTAAATTATGTTATACTAAAGTAGGGGAATAAAAATGTATGATTTTACTTTAGATGAAATATTATCTCTTAATAATAAAAAAATATATGAAACATATCTAATAGAATTAGAAAATTTAAAAACAAATAGGATAGCAAAACAAATAGTGGAAAGAATGTATGGTGAAAGTATAAATAAAATATATGAAGCCATATTAAAAGAAGAAACAATTAATACTAGCATGGATAGTGATTTCTTTTTAGGAGACATAGTTTTACTTCATGAAAGTATTAAAGAATATCATACTAAAACAAGTATAGCTTGTGATTTTTCTGCTAATTTAATTAAAAAAGGAGGACTTTATTTAAACTATCGTCCTATGTTAGAAAATATAACTACAAAAAAAATATATGTTTTAAAAAGAAGTATTAAAGTAGAACCAGCATATTTTGATTTACTACCTACAAATATTACAGAATTAGAAGAACTAAACTATAAAATGAAATTACAAATAGAAGATAACTATATAGACTATTCCCATCTTAATCAAGTAATGGGAGGAGAACTAGTTTTAAGGAGGTTAAATAAATGAGACTAGGAATAACTAATGACCATAGAGGTTATAAATTAAAAGTAGAACTTTTAGAAAAATTAAAAAAAGATTATGAAGTAATAGATTATGGTGCTAAAGGAACAGAGAATGTTGACTATCCTTTATATGCTTTTAAATTAGGAGAAGCTTTAACAAATAAAGAAATTGACTTTGGTATAGCCATATGTGGTAGTGGCATAGGTATATCAATCGCCTGTAATAAAGTAAAAGGCGTCCGTGCTGCTAGAGTCATCTCCCTAGAAGATGTAATAGAGACAAGAGGAGATAATGATGCTAATATTATCTGTTTAAATGAAAATATGTCTCTTGATACGGCATATAACTTAATTATTACCTTTATAACAACTCCTTTTTCTAATCTAGAAAGACATATTAGAAGAATAAATCAAATAAAAGAATATGAGGTAGGAAATGAGCGTTAAATATTTTTTATATTTTATCGTAACAATTATTGTTATTTGGAGTTTAGATTCAATTAACATCAATGCTATTTTTAAAAAAAATAAAATTTGGCAAGCAAGAGTATTCTATTTCTTTTTAGCAATTTCCTTAATCTACCTAGTAACAAACTGTATCTATGACTTATATGAATCTGCTATTATTGTTTAAAAATTAAAATTTAAAGTATAATTTTTTCATTTTCGTTAAAACTCTTAATGAGGTGATGTTAATGAAAAAATTAAGATTAAAAAAAGGAGCTATTATCGGAGCATACCTAATTGCTTTCTCCCTAACAGGAATGAGTGCTTTCTTTGTAAGTCAAAATATGCAAGCGAATAATCATACCGAAGAAGACATAGAATATGTTAACTCATCTATTATTGATGATAAAGAGGATAGAGAAGTAATCAAAGAAGATGTTAAAATGGCAAAACCATATACAAATGAAGAAGTACAAACTCTTAAATACTTCTATGATTATCAAGCAGAAGCAGAAACTCAAGAAAAATCAATACTTTATCATGAAAATACTTACATCCAAAACTCAGGTATGGACTTTGGCCTAACAGATACCTTTGATGTAGTATCAGTTTTAGATGGAACAGTAGTAGATGTAAGAGAAGATGAACTTCTTGGTACAGTTATCGAAATAAAGCATGATAATGACTTCATTAGTAGTTATCAAAGTCTAAGTGAAGTATCAGTTAAGAAAAATGATACAATTAAACAAGGACAAGTAATAGGTAAAAGTGGTACAAATACAATTGATCAAGACTTAGGTAATCATTTACATTTTGAACTTTACAAATCAGGTGAAGTAGTAGATCCTAGCAAATACTTTGATCAAGTAATTAGTGATACTACTGAAGAGAATAGTACTTCTAACGGAACAACTACTGAAGATACAAATGATAATAGTAACACTAATGAAGAAACGGAGTAAATGCCGTTTTTTTCTTAGAAAAGTAATTTACATTATAATATATTTCTGCTAAAATATTAACAGTAAAAGGACGTGATAGAATGTTATCAAAAGATATTGGTATAGATTTAGGAACTGCAAATGTATTAATATATATAAAAGGACAAGGAATAGTCTTAAATGAACCTAGCGTTGTTGCTATAGATACAGATAATAAGAAAGTTGTAGCAGTAGGTAAAGAAGCTAGTGAAATGTTAGGAAGAACTCCTGAAAAGGTAAAAGCTATTAAGCCTATGAAAGATGGTGTAATAGCAGATTTTGAGATTACAGAAATAATGTTAGATTATTTTATTAGAAAAATACATGCTAGAAACTTCATATCAAGACCTAGAATATTAATATGTTGTCCTACTAATGTAACTCCAGTTGAAAAGAATGCTATTAAAGAAGCAGCAGAACGTACTGGGGCAAGAAAAGTATATCTAGAAGAAGAACCTAAAGTAGCAGCTATAGGAGCAGGTATGGATATCTCTAAACCTAGCGCTAACATGGTAATAGATATTGGAGGAGGAACAACAGACATTGCTATTCTTTCTTTAAATGATATAGTTAGTAGTTCTTCAGTCCGTATAGCAGGAAATGTTTTTGATCAAGACATTGTTAAATATATTAAAGAAAAATATAAGTTATTAATAGGAGAAAAAACAGCAGAAGATATAAAAATAGAATTTGCAAACCTATATGAACCTGATAAGAAAAATAAATTAGAAGTAAGAGGAAGGGATTTAGTAACAGGACTTCCTAATACGATTGAAATAAATGAGCAAGAAACAGAAGAAGCTCTACATGAATCAATCTATAAAATAGTAAAAGCAGCGACTAATGTTTTAGAACAAACTCCACCAGAGTTATCCGCAGATATTGTGGATAAAGGTATAATATTAACTGGAGGAGGTTCAATGCTTAAAGGCTTAAATGAAGTCTTAAAAAAAGAATTAAAAGTACCAGTTTTAATAGCAGATAGTCCTCTAACTTGTGTAGTAGAAGGAACAGGAGTACTATTAGACAATATTAAACTATTAGAAGATAACTAAAGATAAGCTTTAGTTCAGGATAAAATCGTAATTACTAGAAAATAAAGGTATTTGCCTTTTTTTGTAGTTGTC
>CALVUY010000070.1 GCA_944363705.1 uncultured Bacilli bacterium
GATAGACCTTATTATATGAGAGGTTTAAAAGAATATGATAATGATAAACAATATTTAATTGATACAATCAAGTATTCGCAAGATGTATATGAAGATGTATGTAATCAGTTATTAGATTTTGAAATTAAAGAGGACTGATTTTTAGGGGGTGAAAAATGCAAGATAAATTAATAGGAAACGAAAATAATATTTTGTTTTATAATGATGAAGAAGGAAATGTTAAGGTTGAAGTTTTATTAAAAAATGAAGATGTTTGGTTAAATACTGAAGCATTATCAACTCTTTTCAATATTGATAGAAGTGGTATCGTTCGTCATATTAAAAATATTTATAATGATAAGGAACTAGAAGAAAATTCAACTTGTGCAAAAATTGCACAAGTTCAAAAAGAGGGTAACCGTGAGGTTAAGAGAGTTTATCCATATTATAATCTTGATATGATTATCTCTATTGGTTTTAGAGTTAATTCTAAAAAAGCAATTAAGTTTAGAACATGGGCTAATAAAATTATTAAAGATTATATGGTGCAAGGCTTTGCTTTAAATGACGAAAGATTTATGAAAGCAAGGAAAACTGATCAAGAATATTTTCAAAGATTACTTGAAAGAATTAAATTAATTCGTACAAGTGAAAGAATGTTTTATCAAAAGATTACCGATATATTTGCTGAATGCTCTATTGATTATGATAAAAGTAGTGATGAGGCTATAACATTTTATAAAACAGTTCAAAATAAGTTTCACTTTGCTATTACAGGACAGACAGCAGCTGAAATTATTTATAATAGGGTAGATGCTAAAAAAGACAACATGGGACTTACGACGTGGGAAAATTCTCCTGATGGTAAGATATTAAAATCTGATGTTACTATTGCTAAAAATTATTTAGATGAAAAAGAGATTAAGAATTTAAATAATTTAGTAAACTTATTTCTTGATATTGCTGAAAATAATGCAGAAAGAAATATCCCTATGTATATGAGTGATTGGAAAAAAGAAGTAGAAAATGCTTTAACATTATTTCATTATGAAGTGTTAGAAGGCAAAGGTAAAATATCTCATAAAATGGCAGTAGAAAAAGCCGAAGGCGAGTATGATAAATACAAAGTTATTCAAGATAAGAATTATGTTTCCGACTTTGATAAATTGTTAAATGAAACAAAACAGATAGAAAAAAATTAGTTTTATTATAAAAAGGTTAAACTTTCGCGTGTCAGGGTTTTAACACCTAGTTTAAATAAAAGCTTTAAATTTCAAAGTGATTGGCCTTATAATAATTCCCAAGTTTATTTGTTACAATCTATAATAAGTGATTTGGAAAATGATGATAAGAGAACCTTTAAAAAAGATAATAGAAATTATGTTTTTACTAGTAATGTAAATTATCCTAATAATAGAGATTTGTCTAGTCAAAAAGTTACTTTTGATGAGGATTTAAATCTTACTGAAGTGATAGTTTTAGATGGTGATGATGTTCCTAACATGACATTAAAGGTAAGTGATATTGATTTTAGTCCTAATTTTAAAAATAATTATTTTGATTTAGATGCGATAATGAGTACTGTTAATTTAGAAGAAGAAGTAGTAGAAACTACTGCAATTGATGATGTTATATATCCTTTAGTGCTTCCTGAAGGTACTAAGCTTGCTAATGAGGAGAAAGTTAGTATGACAGATGGAGAAAGAGTTATTCTTACTTTTTCTGGGGATAAACCATTCTTGCTTGTTGAAGAAACTGTTAGTACTATGGATGAATTTACTGTTATACCAACGATGGGAGAACCTGTTATGTTTATGGATAGTTTAGGGGTATTAAGCGATAACTCTATTAGTTTTACATCAGGAGGCATTAATTATTATTTAGTAAGTGATGTTATGAATCAGGATGAACTCTTGGAAGTAGCTAACTCTATAAGTGTTTTACCTACTATGAAATAAGCACGAAAGTGTTTATTTTTTTTAAAAGAAGATATGAAGAAGTTATTTTTAATTAGAGTTGATTATATATAAATTGTAAATTGCTGAACAAAAATGCTACAAATTGCCGAATAAAAATCTTATATTTTACCGAAAAAGAGTTGATAAAAAAATATTATAATGATAAAATTGAATCGAGAGGGTGAGTATATGAACACTTATAAGAAAAGAATTGTTGATGAAATGTTATTAAGAAAATTAAAGGGAAAAGGTGCAGTTTTGATTGAAGGACCTAAATGGTGTGGTAAAACTACAACTGCAGAACAAATATCTAAAAGTATATTATATATGGCAAATCCTGAGAATAAAGAACAGAACTTAATGCTCGTTGATATTAATCCTAGTTTATTATTAAAAGGTGATACACCAAGACTGATAGATGAATGGCAAATTGCTCCTAAACTTTGGGATGCAGTTAGATTTGAAGTTGATCATAGAAAGAATGAAGGACAATTTATTTTAACTGGTTCTTCTCTTCCTGCTGATAAAAATTTAATTACTCATACAGGAACTGGTAGATTTTCTTTTTTATTAATGAGACCGATGACTTTATTTGAATCTTTAGAATCTACAGGAGAGATTAGTCTTAAAGATTTGTTTGATTCTAAAGATGTTAATGGCATTAATAAATTATCTTTAGAAGATATTGCTTACTTGTGTTGTCGAGGAGGATGGCCTAGAAGTATATTTATGGATAAAGATATTGCATTGGATCAAGCTTTTGATTATTATGATGCTGTAGTTAATTCTGATATTTCAAGAGTTGATGGTATAAATCGAGAATCTACAAGAGTTAAAAATTTGATGAGAAGTTATGCTAGAAATATTGGTAGTCAAGTATCAATTGAAACTTTAAAAAAAGATATGATTAATAATGATTCTTTTTCATTAGATGCAGATACTGTTTATTCATATATTACTGCACTAAAAAAAATATTTGTTATAGAAGAAGTTCCAGCATGGAATCCTAATTTAAGAAGTAAAAGTGCTATTAGGACTTCTGATACTAGATATTTTATCGATCCGTCTATAGCAACAGCAGCTTTGGGATTAGGGCCAGACGATTTGATTAGTGATTTAAATACATTTGGATTTATTTTTGAAAATCTTTGTGTTAGAGATTTAAGAGTTTATGCAGAGAGTATTAATGGTAATTTGTATCATTATAGAGATGCTTCTTCGTTAGAATGTGATGCAGTTATTCATTTAAGAAATGGTTCATACGGACTTATCGAAATAAAATTAGGTGGTGATAAATTAATAGAAGAAGGTGCTAATAATTTAATAAAACTAAAAAATAAGTTAGATACTAGTAAAATGAAAAATCCATCTTTTTTAATGGTTATTACAGCGACAGGTAATTATGCTTATAGGCGTGATGATAATGTTTATGTTGTGCCTATTGGATGTTTGAAAAATTAGTTTATTTTTTCTTTTGTTTATGATATCATTAGAGATGAAACGAAAGGTATTGATGTATATGAAAAAAGATTATTTAAATAATAAAAAGGGTTTACCTAGTGAAGTTAAGAAAGCTATTATAATTGTAGTAGTTGCAGTAGTTTTGTTAGTCGGAATGTACTTTTTAACTACTGCAATACTTAGTAAAGATACTCCTGAAGAAAAGATTACAGAAAATGCTATTCAGTATGATGAGATATTAGCAGGTGAGTCATTTAATCAAGGTGATGGAGAGTATTATGTAATATATTATGATTCTAGTAATGAATACTCTACTATTAGTTCTTTAATAAGTTCTTATCAGTTAAATAATAGTGATAGTAAGCTATATAGTGTTGATCTTGCTAATGGTATGAATAAGAAATATATTACTGATGGAGATATTGTTACAGATGATGCTAGTAGTTTAAGAGTTAAAGATACTACTTTACTAAAATTTAATGATGGAGAAGTTACAGAGACAATTACTGATACTAATGAAATTACAAGTTTTTTAAATAGTTAAAACTAGCCATAAAGACTAGTTTTTGTTTGTATTATTTTCTACATCAACATTGTTATTTGTTTTTTTAGAAAGACCTGTCGCTTTAACTATATCTTTTATAGGCATACCTATATTAAGAAGATTCTTAGCAATAGATTTTTTCTCATTATTAGCACCGGTTTTTATTCCTTGTTCAATTCCTTGCTCAATACCTTGCTCAATACCTTTTTCTTCAGCAATTTTACTATGATACTCTATCTTTAATGCTTCCTCTTCTTTTCTTCTTTTTTCAGGGTCATAAAGTCCTATATTATCAATATTATCTGTTAGTTCATATAATTTATCAGCAACTTCCATTAATTCATCGTCTCCTTTCGCTAATTTTTTAATTTCTAGATAATCATCTAACATTAATATTACTAACTCTTTATCTAATTTAGTTAATTCTTCTCCATTAAGATACTTGTTATAACTTTTCATCATATCTATATGTATCTTTTCACTTGTTTTAGTTTCTATTATATTTTCATTATTCTTCATATAAAATTTAGATATATTTTCTTTTCCTAAGCATTCTTCAAAGTTATCAAATATATCAAAATTAATCTGTATTACTTTTATTTTTTTACTATACTCTTCACCTTTACTTAATAATTCACCTTTTAGTTTTCCAAAGTAAGCATCATTTCTCTCTATTAAGCCATCCCAGTATCCACGATTACATTCTAAGTTAATAATAAATCCTGGTAATTTAAAGATAAAATCAGAGACTTTTTTTCTTTCTAGAGCATTCGCTATTTTATGTTCGACATTTTGTTCCTTAAAGTTTTTTATAATAAATTCTTTATCTAGTCCAGTTAATTTAGATATTATATCTCCTAAATATAAAAGACAACCTCCCATAATAGCTTTAAAAACAGAGTCAAGTGTGCCTTCATAGGCAAAGTTATTAGATATCATATATTCTCTAATCTTTTCATTAGAGACATTTTTAGGTATGTTTATTTTACGGAGTTTCTTCATAGATTTCTCCTTTCTGCAATACTTATAGCATAGTCTAAAAACTATTGCAAAAAGGTAATTTTTAAAATTCAAGAAAAATAACTCTTCAATTTAATATTTTCCCTAGACGAATTTTAAATATTCATATCAATAATTTTCTCAATTTAGAAAATTCATAGTTTTTTCAAAAATATTAAATTTTCCTCCTTTCCCCATCTTTTATACATCGCCTCTTATATCAATAACGTATCATAATAGATAACTAGTGTCAAGACGAAATGTAATATATTTGTATTCTCTTTTATAGTTTCTACATATAGTAGTGTAAAGATATAAAAATGAATTTATTTTCTCTTTAGATATTGTTTTATTTGTGATAAAATTAATATGTTAAGACTGTGGGGTGATACTAATGTTTAAAAAGAATAAGAATAGTAAAGATATAGAAAACTTAGAAGAAGTAAAAGTAGAGGAACTAGATGATAGTAATGTTAGAGAGATTATAGTAGAAAGAAGAAGTGGGTTTAATTTTTCTGAAGTTATTATTATCATGATAATTGCTATTATGTTTGGTTTTCTTTTAGGTAATATAGTTAATTTTGTAGTGTTTAGTGATTCATCTTCTAGTGGCGATGAGTTAGACGAATTAGTTTCTACTTATGATAATATTGTTAATAACTATTATGAAGATGTTGATAAAGAAGAACTTATAGATGCTGGAATACAAGGGATGATTAATTACTTAGATGATCCTTATGCGACATATTTTAGTGGAGAAGCTAGTGATGATTTTAATGAAGAATTATCAGGTAACTATGAAGGTATTGGTATAGAAGTAATGCTTAAAGATGGTGTTATTAGTGTAGGTAATGTTTTTGATAATAGTCCTGCTAGTAAAGCTGGAGTAAAAGTTGGAGATATTGTTACTAAAGTAAATGATACTGATATAAACGGTAAGAGTTTAACTGAAGTTGTTTCTATGATTTCAGGTGATGATAGTAAAAGTAAATCTAAATTAACTGTTAATCGTGAAGGAGTTGAACTTAGTTTTGAACTTAGTAAAGATACTATAGAGACTCCTGTTGTATATAGTGAAATATATGAAAATAATGGTAAGAGGATAGGTTATATTAAAATAGAGATATTTAATAGTAATTCTTATAAACAATTTAATAAAGCTTTAAAGAAGTTAGAGAAAAATAATATAGAAGGATTAGTTATTGATGTTAGAGATAATCCTGGTGGTTATTTATCTGAAGTTAAGAATATATTAAGTTTATTCTTAAATAAGAAACAAGTACTATATCAATTACAGACTAAGAATGAAACAGAGAAAGTTTATGGTACTAAAAAGAGTGTTGATAGAGATTATCCTGTTAGTGTAATTATTAATGATGAGAGTGCTAGTGCTTCAGAGATACTTGCTAGTGCTTTTAAAGAAAGTTATGGTTCTCATGTAGTAGGAATTAATTCTTATGGAAAAGGAACAGTACAATCTGCTAGTGATTTAAATAGTGGAGATACTATTAAATATACAGTACAGAAATGGTTAACTCCTAAAGGTAATTGGGTTAATGATAAGGGAGTTGTTCCTACTGATAGAGTAGAGACTGTATTACAAGAAGGGGAAACCTTAACTTATGAGAATGATACTATGTTACAGACTGCTATTAGTGTAGTAAGTGAATAAAGTATATAGTTTTATTTATATACTTTTTCTTTTCTTCCTAAGATTTTATCTATTGAGAAATTTTTATAGTATAGGGCAAGGTTATATATAAAATTAGTAGGTATTAAATATCTGGAATTTTCATAATGAGCATAGCCTCCAGAACTTGTATTTAAGACTTTAGCGATTTGGGCTTGAGTCTTTTTATTTTTCTTTCTAATAGTAATTAAGTTTTTAGAAATAACTTCTAAGTCTATTTCTAAGGGTAAATAAGACTTATTAGTGCTTGTTAAACCAAATAGATAGTCTAGACTGAAATTATATTTATTTGCATATTTAATTAATTGTTTAAGAGGTATTGTGTCTTTACCTGTTTCCCATCCTGATATTGTAGAGTAAGTTACATTAAATAAAGTAGTTAAGTCTTTTTGTTTTAAGCCTAAATCTTCTCTTGTATATCTTAAATTTTTTATAATCATTTTTCTTCACCAATTTAATTTTTTCATTATTTGGTTACAAGATAAAATTTCTTGGGGAAATAGACGAAAATGTGCTATAATAGTTTTGAATATAAGAATAGTTTAAGATAGATTGGTGAAATGTCAAATATATTTATATTTGGGGCTTAAACTATGGTATTAAGATATAAATTTGGGCGATACTAGTGGAAGGAATGATTAGAATAATGAAGAAAAAAGAAAATATTATAATAATAGTAGTGTTAGTAGTAATGATACTAGCGATAGTAGGAGTAAGTTATGC
>CALVUY010000071.1 GCA_944363705.1 uncultured Bacilli bacterium
GGTCATCATGGAAGTGATTCTTCATCAGGAATAGAATTTGTTAAGAAGGTAAGTCCAGAGTATGCTATTATTATGGTGGGAGAGGGTAACTCTTATAATCATCCTTATCAGTCTATTATAGATAGATATGAAAATGTTGGAGCGAAGGTACTTAGAACTGATTTAGATGGTAACATTGTTTGTGATAGTGATGGTGTGGATGTTACTTGTAAAGGCGATAAAGATTCTAGTAGTAATAGTAGTTCTAGTGCTGCTGCTAGTAATATAAATCTTGTTAGTTTAACATCTCCTATTAGTAGAGGAAGTGATGTTACTGTTAGTATTAAAGGGCTTCCTAATACTACTTATGATATAGATGTAATCTATTCTAGTGGAGAGAGTAAAGCAAGTGGTCTTGAAGATAAGACTAGTGATAGTGAAGGTAAGGTTAGTTGGACTTTTAAAGTTAGTAGTAATGTTAAGCCTGGTACTTATGAAGTTAAAATTACTGATGGAAGTAGTAATGCTAGTTATAGTTTAGAGGTGACAGAATAATGGATGTAATTGTAGATAGAATTGAAGGAGATTATGCTGTTGTAGAAATAGAGAAAGGTAAGATGTGCAATTTACCAATAGAGTTAGTTCCTAATGTCAAAGAAGGGGACATTGTTACTATAATTATTAATAAAGATAAAACTAAAAAGAGAAAAAAGATTATAGAAGAGCTTATGAATAGTGTTTTTGAATAAAAATGTGTATAATTATAAAAAGAGAGGAGATAGGAAATGGAATTATATTTATCATCATATAGATTAGGAAATAGTCAAGATAAATTACAGGAATGGTTATTAAATAATGGTAATAAAATACTTGTTATTCCTAATGCTTTAGATATGTTTGAAGACAATGAAAGAAAAATGCAGGGAATATTGAATAAGTGTAGTGATTTGCAAAAAATTGGTTTTGAAACTGAAATATTTGATTTAAGAAAATATTTTGGTAAAAGTGAAGATTTATATAGTGATATAAAAGATTATAAAGCTTTTTATGCATTGGGTGGTAATACTTTTGTATTAAGAACTGCGATGAAATTGAGTGGCTTTGATGAATATTTGAAAAAGATTTCTACTTTACCTGATTATTTATATTCAGGGTTTAGTGCAGGTATCTGTGTTTTAGCAAAAGATTTACATGGTATAGACTATGTTGATGATCCTCATAAAGATCCATATAATTATGGAGAAATAATATGGGATGGAGTTGGTCTTATAGATTATATGCCTGTTCCACATTTTGATACACCAAGTCATCCTGAATCATATTTAATGTAGGATGTTGTTTCTTATTTAAAAGAAAATAATTTGCCATATATTACTATGAAAGATGGAGATGTTATTACCGTGAAAATTGATACTAAAGTTAAAAGAGTCTAGGCTCTTTTATAATAAAGTTTATATATAACATTATTATTTTCAATAATATAATTAGAAACTATTTACGAGAATTCGTAACTAATTTATTACATTTTTTTCTTGTGCTAGAAAAAATAATATGATACTCTGGATGTAGAGAGATTAAATAGTTGTCTTTGATACATTAAAATAAAAACAGAGGAGGTAATGGATGATGGAAATTAAAAAATATAATGAGACAGTATTTGAAGACATTAAACATATTGATGAATATGGTAATGAATATTGGTTAGCAAGAGAATTAATGAAAGCACTTGAATATAAAAAATGGGATAAGTTTTGTAATGTAATAGAAAATGCAAAAGTAGCTTGTGAAAAAAGTAATTGTACAATTACAGACCATTTTTCCCAAGTGGGGAAAATGGTTAATATCGGATCAAAGACTTCAAGAAGTATTATAGATTATAAGTTATCTAGATATGCTTGTTATTTAATAGTACAAAATGCAGATCCTAGAAAAGAAAGCATCGCACTAGGTCAAACTTATTTTGCAGTTCAAACAAGACGTCAAGAGTTAACAGAGATAGAATATTCTATGTTAACTGAAGATGAGAAAAGATTTTATCAAAGAAATCTAACTAAAAAAGGAAACTATTCTTTAAATCAAGTCGCTAAAAAAGCAGGAGTTAAGAACTTTGATAAATTTCATAATGCTGGATATAAAGGATTATATAATGGAGAAACTGCAGACGATATCGCAAAAAGAAAAGGATTAAGATATAGAGAAGAAATATTAGACAATATGGGTAGTGAAGAATTAGCTACTAATCTTTTTCGTATTTCACAAACTGAAGCAAGATTAAAAAAGGATAATATTCAAGGAGAAGGAAAGGCAAATGAGACTCATTATAATATTGGAAAAAATATTAGAGAAGTTATTGCTAAAAATGGTGGTACAATGCCAGAATGTTTACCAACCCCTAAAAAGTCTTTAAAAGAATTAGAAAAAGAGAGGAAGTATCAAGATAAATTAATAAATTTATATTAAGACTGATTAACTATGAAAAGTGATACTTTATTTGTAATGGCTGTAGTATAAAGTATATTTTTAGAGGGACATTCATTAATTGTTCCTCTTTTTAGCTTATTAATATATTTACGAAAATTCGTAACTAATTTATTACATCTTTTCTTGTGTTAGAAAAAATAATATGATACTATATTTATAGGGAAAACTTAACTATTGAGTACTTGCCTACTCTAAATAAGGAGGGGCTTGATATTATGAGAAAAATAGACTTTTTAGTTACTGCTTTAATCATAATCATCTTCTTATTAATTGCCTTGCTTTTTGTAAAGTAACACCACATAAGAAAAGTACTCAATCGCAAGATTAAGTACTGAACCAAAAATAAATTGGGGCAAGTACTCAACTCGGGTAAGTTAAGTATTTCCCTTTTCATATTGTATGAATTTTTCTTACAAATATACTATATCATAATTATTACATTTATGCAAATTTATTTTTACTTACATGATATTATTTAAATAAATATAATGTTATGATAGATTTCTATTTGTAATATCTGCTCTTTCTCTTTGATTTAGACCATAACAACTAACTGGTGTTAAATTATTATTCTTATCTTTTACAAAAACATCAGTAAATCTATAAAAGTTATCACTTGTATTATCGTAGAATACAAAGTTAATGTCGCCTGTACTTGTAACTAGACATGCTGTAAGTTCTGCCTGTTTAGTCTTAAACACTTGATTATCTTGATTCATTTGAATATAGCTAGTGAAATCGCCTAGAGAAAAGTTTTCACTAAAACTTCCTCTTGGGTGGGAATGTCCGTGACAGACAACAAAACCATTATATCGGTTATTATTAAGTTTATTTACTAAATCATTTCTCATATTTTCATCATAATTTGCTTCTGCTCTTTGTCTATTATCTCTTGAGCTTGATGTAATAAAACTATCAAATTCTATTACATTGTTTTCAACTTCTTTTCCATATAGGAAAAATGGTACTTCTTTTTTCTCTATATTGGTAACATCTTGTAATCCTAACAAAGATCCATATACTTCTTCACTTAATATTATTTTTGAGTTTGGCATATTATTTATAATATCAGAATTAATTGGAGTCATTTCTCCATAAGCACTATATGTATTGAAGTTTTGTTGATGGTAAGCTCCGTAAGGATTTTTATGAATCATAATGTCTTTTACTTTTTGTGAGTATTGTTCTCTAGTCATAATTATTTTTCCTTTCAATGTTTTATTAATAGTTATATTGTCAATAATTCTATCTAATAATTATTTTAGCATAATTCTTTCATTTTCGGTATTGTATATTTAATAATAAAAAAATGATATATTTACGAAAATCCGTAACTAATTTATTACATTTTTCCTTGTTATCTAGAAATTAATATGATACTCTATATGTAGGAACATTTAATAGTTGGGTGGGACCTCAGAAAGGAGGTCTAGCTAATGAACAAGAAAGATTATTTGATTTTTTCTTTAGTAGTTATGTTGTTTCTTCAAGATATCTTGTTGCTATTTGCCATACTTGCTTTAAAATGAAAGAAACCGCCTAACTTACAACTGTTGGATTAGGTGGCTCTCGAAAAATAATTAGGGGTCCACTCAACATGCGAATATTAAGTGTTCCTTTTAATATTGTATGAATTTTTCTTACAAATATACTATATCATAATTATTACATTTATGCAAATTTATTTTTGTATAACTAGTGATACATCTTTAAAGTAATAATTTAATATTTGTTTATAGTTATAACCTAACTCTGCTAGATTATCTGCTCCTATAATACTAAGACCTAAACCACTACCTATTCCTCTTGTTATGAAAGTAAGATAATCTTTCTTAATAATTATAGTAATATCTGTTGAAGGTAAATCTAAATAGACAGCTAGACTTCTAGCATCTATTTTTCTTTCTCCTAAGTCTAACTCTTTTATTCTGTTAGAGTTACTGATACTAGTAATCTTTATATTAAAATTATCACTTTTTAGATTTAATTTTTCTTTAAACTCTTTAATACTGTAATCTTTTCTTTGTAAATAATTAGGGTATACTAAATCCCAGAGACTTTCTTTTTTTACAGTGTAAGGAATACTTTTATCCTCTTCAGTATAACCATTACTAACTAAGTGAGTAAAACATTTGATGGGTTTCCCATTATTAATTAAATACTCTCCATTAGTTTCATCAATTGTTTTGTTAAATATCTCAAACTTTGATTTGTAGGTTTCAGGATAAGTGACTTTGTAATAATTATAGTTATGATAAGATAAAGATAGTTTATTTATATCTAGATAGTTGTTATCTAAATTATAAATTATTTCTCCTCTATATAAAACTGTTAAAGCTTTTAGAGTTTCTTCTTTTAAAGAGATATTTATATTACTGAATAATAAACTTAATAGTAGTTCTTTTATAGTTAGGTTCTCTTTAGTATTAATAGTAATTAAATTATCATTTAAGTAAGTTTTATTATTTTCGATAGTAATCATTTTAGTACTAATACCATTTACAATAAAAACAATTTTATTACCATTAAATTTAATATCATGGGTAACTAAATAACTTCTAGCTTTCTTTTCTAAGTCATCTTCCTCTAAATCTTCACCAAATTCATAATCAACATTTAAATATAAGTATAATACTTCTTCATTGTTACTTCTTGCAATTTTATAACTTTCTAACATATTATCACCTATTTATATAGTGATATGTTAGATTTAATTTTATTCAAAATATTTTAATTTATTTTTATTATTACAGTTTTTTCCTGTTAAATAAGAATAATTCTTAAAAACATTCTTTAAATTAATCTTTCTAGTGTCTTTTAAATAACTGTTAACATCAGTTATCATTTTTTTTGTATCTTTTAGAGCGATAGAATATAATTCTATGAAAGATTCATTATGTTTTTCACGTTTTAGACTAGGGTGAGTCCAAGTACTATGATTTGAATTTAAATAATTATATTCATCTTTTAATGGGGTATGATATGATACTGCTTGTAACTTAAAAGTCTTATCACTTGTAAATTTATCTACTGTCTTATAACAAAACATTTTTATTCCATATTTATCATATCTTAAATACTTTAAGGCTTTGTACATATCCTTTAATGATTTGTAATAATATTTAGAAAAGTCATTAAAATTAAAAGTCTCTTTAAAAGCATAATCTATTACTTCTATTAACTCTTTTGAGAATGGTTTTAAGTCAAAAGTAAAATCATAGAACTTAAAACTATATGGTGTTATGAATTCTTTTTGTTTAATCATGTAATTATCTAGAAAGTTTTCCATGTATTCGTGTTTATTCCGATATTTATAAGTATTAGGATTACTTTCGTCTACTATACCTGTTTTATAAATTATATAGGGGTGAAGTTTGGAATCTAGAGAGTAGTGAGCGATAAAACCATAGAGAAAAGCCATTACTTCACTATTTTGATAATAATTATTATACTTTATATAATTAACTAAATTAATAAAAAAATCTCTTGATTTATTGGTATGGAAATAATTTTGAAAGTCTCTTATATGTTTATCTTTCTTCTTAAGTAGATTATAAAAAATAAAAGAATCTGTACTTTGTGAGAACATTCTTAATCTCTTTTTTTCATCCATTAATAACTTTTTTAGACCAATAGGAAGTATGTCATAAAGGTCATTTGCAAAGTAAGCATGAGTAACAGTTGCAGGCATAGTCTAAAATCAATCCTTTCTACTTTTTAAAGTATAACATAATTTTTCATTAAATTATCATATTTTTTACATAATTTTTGTGATATAATCTATTCTAGGTGAGGAAGAAGATGATAGATAAGCAGTTTAAGAATCTTGAAGAACAAATAGAAATACTTAAATATAAGGGTATGACTATTACAGATGAAGAATATACTAAGAAGATATTACTAAGAGAAAATTACTTCTTTATATCTGGTTATAGATATCCTTTTATGAGAAGTAATGTTGATAAACATTTCTTAGATGGGGTTACTTTTGAAGAGATGTATAGTTTGTTTCTATTTGATAGAGCGATTAGAAATGTGTTCTTTAAGTATTTACTTGTTATTGAAAATAACTTAAAATCTATATTTTCATATCAGTTATCTAAGAAATATGGATATAAAGAGAAATATTATTTGCGTAATAAAAACTTTACTAATGATAAGAATAAACAAAAACAAGTAAATGATTTGATTAAAAAGATGAAAAGACAAATTAGGATTAATGGAAGTCAACATACAGCGACTGCACATTATATGTCTAATTATGGTTATGTTCCACTTTGGATTTTAGTTAAAGTTTTATCTTTTGGAATAGTTGGAGAATTATTTTCAATAATGAAATATGATGATCAAATAAATATTTGTAAGATTTATAATATACCATTAGATGATTTTAGTAATTATTTACCAATACTTTCTAATTATCGTAATTTGTGTGCTCATGAAGATATTTTATATGAAAATAGAACACAGAAGAAAATTAAAGGAACAAAGTTTCATGAATTACTTGGTTTAGAAAAAGATGATGAAGGGTACTATACTAAAGGAACTAATGATTTGTTTGCACTTCTTATTATAATGAAGAGAATGTTAAGTTATGATGAATTTAAAGATATGTGTTTAGAGCTTGATAAAAGAATAGATAATCTTGAATATAATTTGCATAGTATTAAAATAGATAAAATATTAGAAAAAATGGGATTTCCTAAAAATTATATGGAACTTGCTAATATTGAGAGGAGAGATGTAGATGAGTTCAGAGAGAATTAAAGAAGCGGTACTTATAA
>CALVUY010000072.1 GCA_944363705.1 uncultured Bacilli bacterium
TGCAAAGTGTAAAGTTCATTTTTACTACTTTACACTTTAAAAATAATGAAAATTTTAAAAAAAACGGAAACTCAAAACTTCTAAATATTGCATAATTAATAATTATCCTCTCCTTTCACGCAAAATAAAAAGATATGATTGCTCATACCTTTCGTGGATATAACCTTAAACTATTATTTTTTTGTTGCGTACTTTCGTGTGTCTGGACATACACACCATCATCATTTTTTAAAATAATTTGTTCATGATTATTAGAAGTATTAGTAAGTGTAATTTTATAATAATCATCTTTCTTATATGCAGTCTCTACCTCATAATTATATATATCATCATTATTTAAAACTTCAAGTGCAGCAGTCATAACATAACCTTTAGAATTATTAACTTTTTTATCTAAATCACTTAAAACATCACTCTCACTACTTCTACCACATCCAGTAATTAAAAAACAGGCCATAACTAACAAAACTAAGCTTATTTTTTTCAAATTTTATCACCTCTGTCTTTCTCTAATTAATTATATTAAAGAAAATAACTTAATATTCATGAATAAAACAAAGGAATTTAGTTCATTATATAAATGTAATAAATATAAAGAGGAGGAATTATGGAAACATTAAAAAAAATATGTCTAGTCCTAATTATAATAGGAGCAATAAACTGGGCTTTCGTTGGCTTATTTGAATTAGATCTAGTAGCTTCAATTTTTGGTGGTAGTGATGAACTACTAGCAAGACTAGTTTATATTATAATAGGAATAGCAGGTCTAATTGACATAAGCATTTTATTTAATCATCTAGACCATCATAATTAAAAAAAGAGATTCAAATTTGAATCTCTTTTAACTATTTGCAGTTATTCTAACTTTTACTTTCTTTGTCTTTGCTGTATAGTTAAGTTTTACATCGTCTCCTCTAACTTTTACTTCAACTTCATGCTCACCTACACCAAGACCATCTAAATCAACATATGCATAAATAGTAGAAGAATCTATACTATCAATAATTGATTTACTACCAGTAACAACTACAGTAACTCTACTATCTGATTCAGATAAAGCTTGAACACTATACTTAGATGTATCTAAATTCTCAGTAGCAATAGAAACATTTTCTATCTCTTTTGTTGTAGAATCATCAAGTGTTACATTAACAGTAATCGTACTCTCACTTATTTCTGTAATACCATTAGGCCGTTTCAAAGTAACTGTATATTCTTTGTCATCATCAAGACCAGTAACATCTACTTCTACCTCCAACGAATCTAATCTATCAAGCACTTCTTGACTACCATAAACAGTAACACTATCTATATTACTACTAAGTGACCTAATCGCTTTACCAAAAGCAATATCGCCTTTTGGAACAATTTCTATAGGTATTTCTTTACTAGGAGATGATATAGATACCTTTGCAGTTACAGTCTTAGGAACAATTTCAACATCAACTACTTTACCATTAGCATCATAAGCAACTAAAGGAACGTCATCAAGAGTTAACTCACCAGCTTCTTGAGTAGGGAAATCATCAACATCTACTAAAGCTCTAACAGTTGCAACCTCATCTAATTTATATTCAGCTCCCTTAACTATAACCTCACTTCTTTCTAACTCAACACTATCAATATTAAGTTTTGTATCTAAATTATCTTGATGCAATATATCATATGTAAGAGATTTAGTCTCACTAACTTTATCATAAATAGTAACTGTAACTGTAGAAGGATCAATTCTATAATCTATAGAACTCAATTGTTGTGTATATCTAAGATTTACTTTATGTTGACCAGGCTTAAGTCCTGTTAAATCAACTGTAACTTCTCCACTTGGAGATTGCTTAGCTAAAAAAATGTGTCTTTTTTGACCTACTAAAGTTATATCAACATTATCAGGCAAACCTTCCACAACATAAGCTTCTTCATTATAAGTAGCAGTTACAGGTTGGTCATATAGAATCTCAGCATACTGATCTATCATAGCATTACCCTCACTATCAATAATAAAGAAAACTGCCAAAGCCAATACTAAACTTATAACAATTAGCGTTTGTTTCTTTCCAATTAATTTTTCAAGACCCTTACTATTATTCTTCGAAAAGTCTATAATTTTTAAAATTAACTTAGTAATAGGAGTAATTAACCACTTATCAAAGAATGCACCTATATGACGAAAAAATTTTCCAATACCTCTAATTATCTTCTTCATATATCTCTTCCTCTTCTATTTCATCTTCATCGTATTCGCTACTAGTCTTAGGCTTTAGCTCATTTATTAACATCATTCTAACATCATCAATTGATAAATTATAGAAAAGTTCTCCTTTAATAGCAACAGAAAGTCTACCTGTCTCCTCAGATACTACTAATGCTATCGCATCAGTTTCTTCAGCTATACCAAGAGCAGCTCTATGTCTAGTACCAAGCCTCTTATTTATTTTTGGACTGCTACTAGTAGGAAAAACTGCACCTGCACAGGTTATTCTATCTCCTTGAATAATAACACCTCCATCATGTAAAGGATTACCTTCATAGAATATTGCAATTAATAAATCACTTGATAAGTCTGCATACAACTTCTTAGCTTTATCTATATAATTACCTAAACTAATATCACGTTCTAATACGATTAAAGCACCAATTTTATTTTTTCTTAAATAATCCATCGCTTGAGTTAATTGATATACTAAATGTTCTCTTTCATCAACAGTAAGTACTTTATGTCGTCCTAATAACTGATTTCTACCAAGCTGTTCAAGAATATTTCTAATCTCTGGTTGAAATATGACAATCAAGGCAAGTGGTCCATACATAATTACATATTCTAAAAGTAGTCCTACAGTTGTAAAGCCAAACAAATCACTAACTATTTTAAGAATAATAATAATTATAACTCCCTTAAATAAAAGAGTAAGTTTAACACTATTTCTAATATTTTTTAAAATTATATAAAACATTAACCAAACAATCGATATATCGACAATTTTCCTTAAAATTGTCAAAACACTTGTAACAGTAATAACCATAAAATCTCTCCTAACTGTTTCTAAACTGTATTATTATTTCCATCTTGATTAATAGTAGGAATCACTACATTATTAACTTCATTAGATGGGCTATTAACTACATTAGTAGTTGGTTCAATCGGTGGACTAACAACAGTAGGTGTAACTACATTATTAGGTTGTGATACCTCTACTGGTTGTACTACAGTTGCATTAACCTCTTCTACTTGAGGAACAGTAGTATTAACATTCTCTACTGGTGCAGTTGTAACTTCGCTAACTGTCGGTGTAGTATTAATACTACTATTAACAGCTTGAACATCTGACTCATTAGCAACACTATTTTGAGTAATACCAACATCACTAGTTGGAACTTCTTCAACTGTTGAATCATTAGTAACAGGCTCACTAATTGGTGTTGTAACAGGAGTACTAGTAACTTGTGTAGTATTAACAGATTCACTAACTACAGCCTCTTGAACAACTTCTGTATTATTAGCATCCCTAACAGTAGCATATTTTTCTTTCTCTTTTTTATTCTTAATACCTTTCTCTGCTAAATAACCAATACAAGCAAAGATAAGAATAACTAAAACTACTACCCAAACGATATAAAAAGGACCATCTAACGTATCCCTAAAAAACTCAATAACAATATCCATAAAACACCGCCTTTCACACTTTTATCCTTTTATTCTTCATTTATTATAATAACATGAGGGACTCATCTTTTCAACCAAAGAAAAATAAAAAATTATTATTTATGTAATTTCATGTATATAGTATCAACACTTTCTCCATTAATAATTGCAACCTTTTCTTCAACTTTATAAGTAATAAAACCTAGCTTTTTATATAAATGAATTGCCCTATCATTATTAGAATAAACACCCAAATAAATTTCCTTTAATTTTAACTCATCAAAACCATACTCTATAAATCTTTTAAGTGCTTCCAATCCATAATGATTATTTTGAAACTTTTCATTTATAATGATACCAATCTCTGCATTATCTGAAGTTATGTTATCAAAATCTATATTTCCAATAAAACGACCACTTTGTTTATCAAACATTGACAATATAATCAAAGTATCAGTCTCTAATGCTTCTTTTACACACATAAATCTATTCTCATAAGTATATAGATTAGGATCAGCAGTTATAAATTTCTTTATATTAGGATTATTAAATAATTTCAAATATTCATCTATTAAATCATAAGAGACATTAGTAAAATTAATTCTATTTGTCTCCAATACTATTTCTCTATTCATAAACACTCCAATTATATAAAATAACTTCTCAACAAATATTATTATACTACATAATTAATTAAAAATCACACAGTAATAACTAAATTAGATTTTAAATAATTAATAATAGTATCTTTTAAATCAGTAATTTCCACATCTAACCAATTATTTTTTCTATTACTAATTACTTTTATATAGTTCTTATCTGATAATACATTATTAATAACGTTAATAAGTTTTTCCAAAGAATCAACATCATTTATCTTATGTCTAAAAACCTTATTATTCAAAATCTTAACTACTTTACTACCATCCATATTACCATTTTTTATTAACCAATATAAATCATAAAAATCTTTATAACGCGTCGATAATAGTCCAAATTTAATAACCGGGATAAGTTTTTCAACGAAAATTTGTTCTTTAGAATTAACCATCAATAGTATTCTTTGATTTTCTATACAAGAGTTAAAATACAACTCATCTTGAGTAATATCAAATTTAGTATGAATACCAACATCAATTTTTGTAGTAATTTCATTACCAAAATTATCTCTTATTATTAGTGGAATACGTTTACCTTTATAATCTTGATGCTTTAAATTTACAATTTTTTCTTTACTAACGATAATATCAATACCCTCAATTTTATAAGAAGTAAAAATATTATATAAATTATCATCTGCTAAATATATTCTTATTAAATCCAAATCAATATCAATAGTAGCACGTCTAATATTATTTGATAGATTATACATTACTATGCCACCTTTAATTGTTATATTATTTTTATACTCCGATTTAAACAAATAAGTTAAAATGATGTCTTGAGCAACTTTTGCAGAAGCATATATCTCATCATATCCATCCTCTATATATTTATTAGTTAAATCTTTAATATTAATCACTAAAGTACTTCCTCTTGTATTATTTTCAAATATTTATCTTTATTTTTAAAATTGCTAAGATAATCTTGTAATTTTAAAAAATTTAATTCATCGACAATTGATCTATAATTATTAATAATTTCTTTATACATATCATAAGACATATTATTTTTATTTCTAACCAACTCTATCAGCATCCTTTCTTTATCATATATTTTTATTTTAACATTATTATAATATATATAAGTTATTCCAATATTAAAATATCTATCGTCCATAAAAGTTTGAATAACTCTATCGTCTTTTATTTTTCTGGCTTTCTTCTTAGTTGATAAATAATATTTATCTGGAATATTATCAGTAAGTCCATAATAATAAAAAGCACTATCAAAATTAAATACAGCATTATCATATTTCTTTGCTATAAACTCTAGTTCTGAACATCTTGAATCAAAAGAGTAAAATCCACAATCCAATTTAAATAATCTCTTCTCACTTAATGCCACTTTAATTTTTCTATCAGTATTGAACTTTTCATTTTTTAACAATTCACTATATCTATACAACATTCTACCCACCATGTTAATTATAAAGCAAATGTCGGATAAAGTCAATAGACAATCCGACATTTGCTTACATATATGTTTTTAGTTTTGACAAAAAATGGTGCCGGCTAAAGGATTCGAACCTTTGACCTACTCATTACGAATGAGTTGCTCTACCTACTGAGCTAAGCCGGCAAAAAACTTTACTAATTAATTATAGCAAAGTTTTCTAAATTATGAAAGTTATTCTGTCCTAAGAGCAATAACAGGATCTTTCTTACTAGCCATCTTAGATGGAATAAATCCACTTAAGACTGTTAAAGTAACACTAATCAAAAGAAGAATAATTGCATGAACTGGATTAAGATTAGCAACATTAGGAAGATCTGCTAAACTCTCTATTAAGGAGTTTATAGGGAATGTTAAAAAGTAAGCAATTACTAGTCCTAAAACACCACTACATACACCAATAATAAAGGTCTCTGCATTGAATACACGAGTTATATCTTTACCTCTTGCACCTAATGCTCTTAAAATACCAATTTCTTTAGTTCTTTCAAGAACAGAAATATAAGTAATAATTGCAATCATTATACAAGATACAACAAGTGAAATAGATGAAAAAGCAATCAAAACATAAGTAACTGCATCCATAATACTACCAGAAAGTGTACTAATTAAAGAAGCATAATCAGTATATAAAACCTGTTCATCAGCATCTTTCTCATCATTATAGTTATCTAAATAATCAGTAATATAATCTTTAGTATCAAAATCTTTTGGATAGATATAAATAATAGATGGCATAACATCTGCTCCTAATACCCCTAAAATATTATCTTTAGTAACAGTAGAGTTTGTAGTATCAAAAGCCTGTCCTGTTAAAACATTATAATCCACCTCTTTTTGTCTATTAACTATCTCACTATCTTTATTTTTATTAATCACTTCATCTACTAAAGCTGAATTATAATAAATTCCAGACTGTGTCAAAGTACTCTTATCTTCTTTACCTCTTATAATAGCATTAACCTTTATAGTAATAGCATCATCACTATTATACATCTCTTCATAGTCTTTACTTGGAACAAAGTAATTATTTATCTCATCATAATAAACATCATTAGGAATAACTTTAAACTCTTTATCTAAAATATCTTCAAAAGATATATTTTCACTTGTATCAAACCCTAATTGTTCTAATGTACTACTATCAAGTTCATTACGAGAGTTAACAGCAATTACAATACCAGGAGTATCTTTATCTATAGAACCTGCTAACACATCATAATTATCTTCTAACATACTTTTACCATTAACTTTATCAGCATAAAGACTCCATCCCATAACACCTGTCATTGATGTAGTAGACATACTATAATTAGTACTAGTAGGAAC
>CALVUY010000073.1 GCA_944363705.1 uncultured Bacilli bacterium
GTAAGCATTCTATATTCTAATACTTTATTTACTATAGGATGATATGGACTTACTTTATCTAAAATATCTCTACTAGTAGAGTAACTAGTCTCATCTTTTTTTCTCTTTTTTGGATAAGGTAGTTCTAATTTTACAAATAATACTTCACCTAACTGTTTAGGAGAACTTATATTAAACTCACATCCAGCATCTTTATAGATATCTTGTTCCATGTCTTTTATCTTGACTTCTAACTCATCTTTTAGTTTTAATAAATAATCTTTATCTACTCTAATACCAGTTAATTCCATATCAATAAGAACATATGCTAAAGGCATCTCTATTTCACTAAATAATTTAGTCTCACCATATTCATCTATTTTAAGTAAGAAATCACTCTTAGTACTATAGATAAAACTACTCTTTAAGTTACACTGTTTAATTGTCTCTTCAGGTTCTACTTTCTTTCTTCTTTTAAGTGTTCCATAAGTATCTTCAAAAGACTTAATCTCTACCTTTAAATCATTCATTAAAGTAGTAATATCATCATTCATTTTATAATCTAATAGATAAGATGCTATCATTGCATCATAGTTACAGTTATTTAATTTAATACCAAGTTTATTTAATAAAATGTAACACTTCTTAACATCATACGTAGCCTTAGGAGTATCGTTTTCAAATAATTCTTTATACTTAACAACATCTTCTCCTTTTATAAAACAAGTACCACTATCATTTGTAAAACTAACTCCTATAATAACTGACTCATTATAGTTATAAGCATCCATTTCTATATAAAAGGAATATTCTTTACTACTATCAAAGTCTTTAACATCTATTACTTTTACTTCTATATTTTTATCATCATCATTAGTATCATTTTCTTCTAAATTATTTGAATCTATACTATTAACTTTTTTAAGTAAAGATTTAAACTCTAATTCTTCTAGAATCTCTATATATTCTTTTCTGTTAAATCCCTTATATTTACAATCTTCTAAACTAAATGGAATATCTACATCTCTATATATAGTTGCAAGATCATAACTCATATAAGCATTCTCTTTATCACTTTCTAACTTTTCTCTAGTTTTAGGAGTTAACTCATCAAGATGATTATATAAATTATCTAAAGTCTTATATTTTTCTAATAAATTAATTGCAGTCTTTTCACCAATTCCTCTAACACCAGGTATATGATCAGACATATCTCCCATTAAAGCTTTAAGATCAATCATATTAATAGGTTCTACTTTATATGTTTCTTTAAATACCTCTCTATTAAATCTAATAGAGCCTTTAGTCTTTAATAATTTAACATCTACTTCATCACTAATTAACTGTAATAAATCTTTATCACTTGAGATAATTGTAGCGATAAACTCATCTTCTTCATCTACTTCTTTAGCAAGAGTACCAATAATATCATCCGCTTCATAATTATCTATTTCAAAATGTTTAATACCTAAAGCATCAAGAACTTCCTTAGCTTTAGGAAATTGGCTTCTTAAATCATCTGGCATTTCTTTACGACCTGCTTTATATGAATCATATTTCTCATGTCTAAAGGTCTTTCCTTTATCGAAAGCTACCATAATATAACTAGGTTTCTCTTCTTCAATAATTTTATTCATCATATTAATAAAACCATATAAACCATTAGTAGGGAAACCTTTAGAATTTCTCATAATAACTCCGCTATAACTAGTAGCATAGTAACTCCTAAATAAAAGATTATTTCCATCAACTAATATTATTTTTTTCATATCTAACCACTCTTTCTTTATTTATTGTACCACACTACTAGGGAGTTTTTAAAATTATTTTAAAGATAAAGCAACTGTAGTGTTGATTATTTCCTCTTCACTACTCTCTAACTCATTAACTCGATCACACATAAATAAAGTAAGAACAACAGCCATCATATAGATTAGGCTAACTCCAATGGCAGTTTTTAAAATATTTTTCAAATTTAACATATCTATCACTCCTTCTTTCTGATATCATTTTATATCGAACAGATGTTTATGTCAATATATTTTCGAAGATTTGTTTGACATTTTACAGTCTATATGCTAAACTAGATACAAATAAAGGAGGAAGTGTGTCAAATGGAAAAACTAACTGATAGACAGTATGATATATTACAGATTATTAAGAAATTAATTGCAAAAAATGGTTATCCACCTACTGTAAGAGAAATAGGAGATGAAGCGAAATTATCTAGTCCTGCTACTATTCATTTTCATATCAAACAACTAGTTAAAAAGGGATATATTAAGAAAGGTAGCGGTACTAATAGAACTATTGAGGTATTAGTTGATAATGAATACTTAGATAATGATGATGAGATTGTTAAAGTACCTCTACTTGGTAAAGTTACTGCAGGTACACCAATTGAAGCGATAGAACGTCCTGATGAGACTTTCGCTTTACCTACTGAATTATTTGGTAATCAAAAAGAAATATTCACTTTAAAAGTAAGTGGTGAATCTATGATTAATGTAGGTATATATGATGGCGATATCTTAATAGTTGAAAGATGTAATACTGCTAGAAATGGTGAAACTGTAGTTGCTATGAATAATAACAATGAAGCGACTGTTAAAACATTTTATAAAGAAAATGGTCATTTTAGATTACAACCAGAAAATGATACAATGGATCCTATAATATTAGATGAAGTTACAATACTTGGTAAAGTTGTAGGACTATATAGGAAATTTTAAAACGAGGCTAACATTTAGTCTCGTTTATTTTTCTAACTATATAACTTGCTATTAAAAGTCCTGCACTGCTAGGTACAAAGGCATTTGAACCTATAACAGATTTATCTTTAACTTTTAAAGGTAATTCAGTTGATGTGCAAACGGCTATTCTTTTCTGTACATTTTTCTCAAACTTACTTCTCATGATTCTGGCGAGTGGATCATTATAAGTCTTATCTAGTGTCATAATAGTTAACTTACTTGGATCTAATCTATTACCAGTACCCATAGAACTAATAAATTCTATATTATGTTCTAAACAATAATTAATAATAGATACCTTTGCTCTAACATCATCAACTGCATCTACAACAAAATCTATTTTAGTATTAAAAATATCTTTAATATTACCATTATCAATTCTTAAGTTATAGGAAATAACATTGCACTCTTCGTTAATGCTTTCTATTCTTTCTTTAAAACACTCTACTTTATACTTACCAATATTATCATTAACAGCAATTATTTGTCTATTGAAGTTTGTAATATCGACTTTATCATAATCTGCTAGTATCAAATTACCAATACTACTTCTTGTAAGTGCTTCTACAACATATCCCCCTACTCCACCAAGACCAACAACTAAAACAGTAGATTCTTTTAACTTTTCTAAAGAAAAAGAACCAATTAAGTTCTCTAATCTATTAAACTTCATAATTAAGCAGCCCTATTATTAGAATTTAATTTTTTGATAAGTATTTTTTGTTGTTCTTCTGAAAGTACTGGCCATTCTAAATTTCTTCCATTTACTATGGTATTTAAAGCAGCTAGATACATATAACTATCATAATTATTTATAGCAGTATTTTTATAATTTGTTAAAAAGTTATTTATCTTGTTAGAATCGTTAAAGAAAGCATTAACTGTATCTAATTCCTCAGTTAATAAAACATCACTATTTTTACTATTCTCATAATCTAAAGTATTAAGAAAATCTAATATTTCTAATTGTTTTTCACATCCAGCATTCATTAAACTATTTCTAATATAAAGTGGATTAGGATTATTGTTTTTTAGGCTTGCAATTTTATTATAAAATTCTCCGTTAAATAACTCATCAAAACCTATACTAGCAAGTGATATATTTGTTTTCTTTATTTTATCTGGACTACTAAGTCTAATATTATTAACAAGTGTACCATAAATATAATCATTTACTTCATTAGGTTTATATGATGGAGCAGGAACTATATAAGTATCATAGAAATCTCTATCTTTATATCTTTTAGTATTTACTTCGATATAATTAGCATTCTCACTTCCATAATTAACATTTCTTCTAATAAAATCTGTAATAGCTTTAGGATTTGTAATAGGTTTTTTAGTATCTTCATAAGCTTTAAGATGAGTTTTACCAATAATTATATCACTTTCTTTTACATCTTTTGCTCCTGAATCTAATCTATCTTTTTTTACCTCTAAATCTTTAAAGTTAATAGTTACTTTTAGTATTACATCATTTATCATTAATGGTAAACTTATCATATAAATCACTGCCTTTCCATAGGAAGAGTATTATATCACATATTTTTATTCTTGACAAGTATTGCATGTTTAAAAAAAGTGTGCTAAAATTTATTAGTAACTTGTTATGGCCTGTTGGTGAAGTGGTTTAACACGCGCGCCTCTCAAGCTCGTATTCACGGGTTCGAACCCCGTACAGGCTACCATTAAAGTATTTAACACCTACTATTTTGCAGGTGTTTTTATTTTTTTCTTAACTTGTTCTTTAGGTTCTATTTTATTTAGTTCTTCTTGATAAAATTCTATTTCTTCTCTACAACGTCTATACATTTCTCCAAAGGTTTCTCCTTCTTTAGGACGTAAGCTTGCTAATAGACTTGAATTTACTCTATCTCTTTCTTTAATTGCTTCTTCATAGTCATACGTTACATAGTCTGTAATAAAACTATTAATACACTCCCAAGAGTCAATGTTGTTTATTTCTGGAATTTGTTCTTTTCTACTATTATAACCTCTTCTAGGATAAACAATTTCATAACCTTTTTCATTTCTACCATCTGCCATATGAATTAATAATTCTTTAACTATGTAACACGGAGATACAATATAAAAACCTCCATCACTCTTTTGTTTAGGTACTTTCATAAGGGCATATGCTCTAGGATATTTTAATTCATCTATCATATTAATTCCTTCTTTCTGTATTGTTTAAAGCATTATACAATAGCTTCAATATTTTTTGTATTTTGTTTTAATTTATTTTCTACTTCTAATTCAACAATTAATCTAATTAATTCATCTAATAAATCATCGCTAATAGTTGCTAAAACATAATATTTTATTTTCTTTTTATTAAAGTAAAATAATTGGTCTGCTTTTATATAACCTTCCTTATTATTTTTATTATCTGAAATTATATCATCGCTAGTAACTCCAACATTTTCTTTATATTTTAATTTTCTATGTTTATGTTTTTCATCTTTAAAACTTGACATAACATTAGCAACAAAATCATATTTTAAACCTTTAATTTAATCAGCATTATCATCAATTACAACAAAGGAATAACGTGATAACACTGTCCCATCATCACTAATATATTTGTCTATTACTATAACATCACCAACTTTGCACATATTAATCACCTACGCATCCATTTTATTTACTATAGCTTTTTTCTTTTTAGTATGAACTTTTTTAGACCATTTAATTGGTATAATCGTATCATCTTTATCTTTACTAGGTGTTGCTTCTCTCCTTATTTTAGTAAAAAAGCCATTAGGAAATTTTAAGCTTTTTTTCTCTTCTTTCATAAAAAAGCACCTCCAATCTTCGATAATATGATTTGTTTAGTTATATATTATAACGAACAAGTATTCTAGTGTCAACAAAAAGTTTCATATTATCTATATTTTTATTTTATATCAACTTATTAATAATCACAACAAAAAGTTTATTATCTAGCAAGCATTCCTAAAGGGTCCCATGGTTTTAACTCTACTGGTTCATATGACATTTCATCTAATTGTTCTTGAGTTAAATATTTCTTATTAATAACTACTTGATATACATACTTTTCAAACCAAGAATCACTTGCGACAAAATATCCTTTATTACCTACATCTTCACCCCAACTATTCTCAAGTTTCCATTTAGTTGCTTTATTATCCTCTAAATTAACTCCAGTAACTATCATAGCATGATTCATTGAGCTTTCATAATTATCAAGAGCTTCTTCTTTAGTCATAAAGAAATCAGTTTTAAAGGTATCATAATAATTAAAACTCATATCATCAAATATTCCATCTCTTTTATCTATTGTTTTTTTAAAATCACAACCTAACCAAACTACTTCTTTGGCTTGTAATTGCTTAATTACAAGTTTTTTTAACTCATCAATAGGAAGATTAAGAAATATAGGTGTTTTACCTTCTATAACATTTTGTAAATATTTAACACTATAAGTTCTATTAAAAGTTTTATCTTTTGTTGGTACATTAGTAATACATACATAGTTATTTATGTTTATATCAGTATATTCATGATAAAATTCTAAAGGAGTAATCCCCTTAATAATATGATATTTTTTATCTTTATCTGTATATTCAAAATCAAACTGTTTTGGTGGAACACCGTAACAACAAGCTAGTATTCTATAAATATCATCTAAATATAAACTTTTTAAATAATCTAAATTCTCATTACTAGTAAGTAATCTTGCATTAAATTGTCTTAATTTTCTGTTAAGTAGATGATTCATTTCATCTGGATTAAGACTTTGATATGTATCACTCATTGCTGTTTTAGGAACAAAACCATATTTGTTAATAATATTAGAAAAGAAATCCCATACACCACCGTCTTGAACTCCTTTTGTTAGTAAAAAATGCCTTTCTCTATCATCTATATCTCTATCCTTAAGTTCAACTAAACTTTCCATAATATAATTACATTTTTCTAATTTATCATAAAAAGATATATAACTTTGAGAAATCTCAAAATTTTCTAAATCATATTTTTTACATATAGACTCTCTTAATACATTACACCCTGCATATATAAAAGAATTATTAGCATTTTTTTGATTTACAGCATTTAGAGTATCAAGGTTAATAGAAAAATTAAATAGTAATTGTCCTTCTCTTTCTTTATTTCTCATAATATCTCTTATACTATTATTTACTAGAGCACATCTTACTGTTTTATTTTCTATACCATGTATATAGTTATTACTTATTTCTTCAAGTATTTCTCTTTTTAGTTCCATATTATCACCATCCTTTAATAGTATATCTATTATAATGGTTTTAATAC
>CALVUY010000074.1 GCA_944363705.1 uncultured Bacilli bacterium
TATAAGCTTTCTTATTAGATACTTTATCTGTTATTTTATTTTTGAAATTGTTGGTTATTATAAATTTAAAATTAACATTTACTATCACTAAAATTTATTTCATTTCCATCTATTTCAAGTATATACTTATACCCTTCTATTGTACTATTTATATATTTTTCTGCTTTAAAATTTTTAGCTGATATTTCTAAAATTTCTCCTTCTTCATTTTTAAGTACTACCTTATTACTACTTTTAATCATTTAATTACCTCCATACTTCTTTATTTAAATAATTTTATAGTATTAACTCTTTTGCTGTTAGCAAGACAATTTACCTTTTTAACATTTTTCTTTTTGCTATAATTTCCTTTAACTTTTTTAGCTTCCATAAACTCCCCTTACCTTTCTATATATCCTTCTATTTCAGGAACAATATCACTTACTAATAAATCATTTGTATCACATTTTAAAACTATATCATTAAGACGTTTTGTATCTTTAGCAAGATATAGTAATAGAAGTCCTGCGATTCTATTAGCAGTATATTGATTTAATTTATATACATCACTTGGATTGATATTATATTATTTTTTTATTTTCTTCTTAGCTGTTTCTATTAATGGATTATCATATTGCTTAAGAAAGTTATCTCTTTCTTCTTCTGTTTTAAAATAAACAAGGTTGCCATTAAAGTTTAAAGTATAATATTTATTTGCACTCGTAATTATAGGGTTATTAGGAAAATTAATTATATCATCAACCGATGTTAAAATGATTTTTTTGGTTAACTTTTTCCCTTTTTTGTCTATGTAGTTCCATAAACCATCTTTTTTAACTCTTGCTAGGCCATCATGAAAATCATAAGCATCACTGAATTGACATTTAATTACTTCTTTACCAGTTTTATCTATATAACCATATCGTCCATATTCTTCAACTAATGCTAGACCTTCGTGAAAATCATTAACACTACGATAATCATGTTTAATAGAAATAACTTCATTACAATTTTTATCAATGTATTTCCATCCTTCAACAGTATGAACTAATGCTAGGCCATCATGAAAATCATAAGCATCACTGAATTGACATTTAATTACTTCTTTACCATTTTTATCTATATAACCATATTGCCAACCATCAAAAACTCTTGCTATACCTTCGTGAAAATCATTAACAGCCCAAAACTGATGTCTAATTACTTCTTTACCAGTTTTATCTATATAATAGCCTCGACCTTCAGCGTTTTCCACTGCAGCTAGTCCTTCGTGAAAATCATTTGCACGTTGAACTTGGTATTTAATAACTTTTTTACCGGTTTTATCAATATAACCATTACCCAATAGAAAGCCTCCAGAATATACTGCTATTCCCTCATGAAAGTTATAAGCATAAAAAAATTGACACCTAATTACTTCTTTACCAGTTTTATCTATATAGCCCCATTTTTCATCTTTTTTAACTGCAGCTAGTCCTTCATGAAAATCGTTTGTGTCCTCAAATTGACACCTAATTACTTCTTTACCAGTTTTATCTATATAGCCCCATTTTTCATCTTTTTTAACTGCAGCTAGTCCTTCATGAAAATCATTTGCATCCTCAAATTGGCATCTAATAACTTCCTCACCTGTTTTATCTATATAACCATAAAGTCCATCTTTTAAAACTCTTGCTAGTCCTTCGTGGAATTCCTCTAAATATTCATAATCCATTTCTGCTTCTAATACTATTGCTATATTTTTTTCAAAACTTTTGTTATTTTCATTCGATATATCAACTAAATTATTAAGAAAGTTATTTCTTTCTTCTTTTGTATCAAAATTAATTTTATTATTGTTTAGTTCTAAACAATAATAAAACCTTAATACTTTAGATCCTTTAAAAATTTCATTAAATTCATTTGTTTTAATAGTTAAAACTTTTCTACCTGTATTTAATTTTACTATCTCATAACTTTTTATCATTTCATTACAACTCCTATTTAAATAACTTTATTGTATTAACTCTCTTATTATTAGAAAGAAAATCTACTTTCTTAATATTTTTCTTTTTGCTATAATTTCCTTTAACTTTTTTAGCTTCCATAAACTCCCCTTACCTTTCTATATATCCTTCTATTTCTGGTATAATATCACTAACTAACAAATCACTAGTATCATACTTTAATACTATATCATTAAGCCTTTTCTTATCTTTAGCAAGATATAATATAAGTAGTCCTGCAATTCTATTAGCAGTATATTGATTTAATTTATAAACATCACTTGGATTAATATTATATTTCCTAATAATATCGTTAATTGGACCATATTTATATATATAATTAATATAACTTCTCGTAATTAACTCTATATTTTTATCTTTTTTAAAAAATTTAGCAGTCTTCCATACTTTCATAGTATTCCCCCTTAATTAACTATATATTATATCATATTTGATTAATATTGGCAAGATTTAACACGTCTTTTTTTCTTAAAATGCTCCATAATAGTAATGTAGCTAAGGAGTGATTAAAATGCATTTTTTAAAAAAATTAAAGCTACAAATAATTTTTCCTCTTCTTATACTCTTTATTATGCCCATAAACATCTATGCTTATTCCAAATATATTATCCCAGGTGGAGAAACCATTGGTATAGAAGTTAATTCTGAAGGTGTTTTAGTAGTTGGCTTTTATGAAGTAGAAAGTAGATATATTGGAAAAGATGCTGGTTTTGAAATTGGTGATACTATTACAGAAATAAATGATACCAAAGTAAGTAGTATTGATGAAATGGTAAATGCAGTTAATGAAGAAGCAGCAAATGATAATCAGTTAGATGTAACTATTATTAGAGATAATAAGTCTTCTAATTTAACTTTAGATATGGTTTGTGATAGTAGTAATGTTTGTAAAACTGGTCTTTATGTAAAAGATGAAATAACAGGTATTGGTACACTAACTTATATTGATCCTAAAACAACTATCTTTGGAGCTTTAGGTCATGAAATTACAGAGAGAACAACTGGTGAAAAATTTGAGATTAAAGATGGAAAAATCTTTAAAGCAACTGTAACTGATAATACTAGAAGCGAGAATGGTTCACCAGGTGAGAAAAATGCAACTTATGATGAGTCTGTAACTTATGGTAAGATTAACTCTAATGAAGAGTCTGGAATATTTGGTGAATATACAAGTGAACTCTTAAATACTGAAACTTTAGAAGTAGGAACCAAAGATGATGTTAAGAAAGGTGAAGCAATAATTAGGACTGTTATAAATGGTAATGAAGTAAAAGAATATAAGATAAATATTTTAAATGTTAATAAAGATACTGATATTAAAAATATTCTTTTTGAAATAACAGATAAAGAACTTTTAAATGAAACTGGAGGTGTCATCCAAGGTATGAGTGGTTCTCCTATTATCCAAAATAATAAGATAGTTGGAGCGGTTACTCATGTTATTGTAAGTGATGCTAAGAAAGGGTATGGTATTTTTATAACAACTATGTTAGAAGAAGGAGATAAGAGTGCTAGCAACTAACTAGCACTTTTTACAATAAAAAAATAACTAATTTAATAGCTATTTTAAGTAATTAAGTACTTCGCTTAAGTTATCTTTAGTAACAAAGTCTCCACCATTTTTAAATAAGTTTAAGAGTTCTTTATCATCTTTAGCAATATCTTTACCAATAACAGGAAGAAACTTTCTAAAGAAAAAATTTAATTTACTGTAATCAATTCCTCCTCTTAGATAAAAGAAAGGAAGTTTTACATTATTAGCATCTTTTAGAGTATTAAGATAATCTTTACTATAGGCAAGTGCACCTACAGCAATTACTACTTTTACATTATATTTCTTTAATATTTTAGATAATCCCATTATTTTAGAAGCATAGATATAACTAAGGAATATTACTTCATCATTTTTACTAACTATAGCATCTTTATATGAATAACACGGAATATTTAACTCTTCACTAAGCATTTTAGCATATCTTTCAGTATGCCCTGTTTTACTTTTATAAATAATTACTCTACTCAATTTAAAAATCCTCTTGGAACCATTATTTTAGTTAATAGTTTTTGTTTATCTTTTGTAGTTATTTTTGGAAGAGTATCATATTCTACTTTGAAAGGAATTATTGTATATTCTTCAGGCACTAAAGTTCTTTTATCAATAAAGAAAAATGGGTAATCACAACAATTTAATGCAGAAGAAAAGTAACTATCTTCTAAAACAAATATTGAACTAACTGATTCAATAGTATTTTCTTTATTAAAGTATTTAACACTATTTTCTACGATATTATCTATCTCTTCAGAAAATTTTCTTCCTATATTTATATGTTTAATTAATTTAATGTTAGTAAATATTGACGGCTCACAACTTGCATACCAATTAATTTTATACATATTCTTTTCTTCAACTTTAGTCAAATAATATGAAGAGTTACCAACGTCAAAAGTTAAAGTTTTGCGATAATCACTATAAGAAATACCACTTATATCACTATAAGCTCTTTTAATTTTTTCTCTATCACTTTCTATTCTAGATTCACATATTTCAAATCGTTCTCTTAAACCTTCTAAACGTTCTTTCAAACTTATTAAATCTTCTTTACTATAACCAAAATATTCTGCTTCATTAGCATCACTATCTAAAAAGTTTCTAAACTCTTTATAAGTTATTTGTTCCATATCTATTCTCCTTTAAATTTCTCTCTTTTACTATATGGTTCTATAAGTTCAAACTTATACTCTTGCTCTACATTAGGATACTTTTCATGATTAACTTTTTCCATAAAATCTTTTAAAGGTCTAACCCAACAACTTCCATCTTCATATAGTTTTCTATATATAACCAAATCTTCTAAAGTCTCACAGTCTTTAGCAATTTCTTCAACTAGATAATAATCTCCTTTAAAATGCTTATATATACCATGAATTTTAATCTCTCTCATAATTATGCTTCTACTTCTCCTTTAAATTCAGATAGACTACCATCTTCATTAACTATAGATGTTAAAGCTTTTTCAGCTTCTTTTAAATCTTTATCACATAGACTAGCAAGTTTAGTTGCTTTAGTAAAATAATCTATCGCTTCATCTAAAGGAACATCTCCGTTTTCTAAAGCTTTAACAAGTGTTTCTAATTCCTCTATTTTCTCTTCAAATTTCATTTCTTTCTTTTCCATAATCAATTCCTCCTATTTTATAATGGCTTTTTTACTACCATCTTTTAATTCTATATTTATTAAATCATCTTTTTTTAAGTCTTTTATACTAGTTATAGCTTTATCATCAAGTTTAATGATACCATAACCTCTTTCTAATGTTTTTAAAGGCGATAAGGCATCTAATTTACCAAGTAATAAAGTATATTTCTGTTTAGTCTTATCTAATATTACTAAGGGATTACTAAATAAAGGTCTTGTTTTAATATTATTTAGTTTAATCTTCTCTTTATCAATAATATTTTTATAATTCTTAACTAAACTCTCTGTCAAATAATCAAGTTTTTGAATCTTAGCAGAATATAAATCTAAAGGATTATTTAAGATATAATGCCCCTTAATATTATCAAGTCTCTTTTTCTTTAATTCTAGTATTGTTCCTACTGCTTTCCTACTTCTTAAATTTAATTGATTAATATAGTTTATAACATCAGTTTTATTAGGAACTGCAATCTCTGCAGCCCCTGTTGGTGTAGGTGCTCTAAGGTCTGCTACAAAGTCTGCAATAGTAAAGTCTACTTCGTGACCTACGGCACTTATTATCGGTATAGGACACTGGGATATTGCTCTTGCCACAATTTCTTCATTAAAGGCCCATAAGTCTTCAATAGAACCTCCACCTCTACCTACTATTAAAACATCTAGATTATAATCTTCTGCACGTTTAATCTGTCTTACAATATCTTCTTTAGCACCTTCTCCTTGTACTAAACTAGGTAAAAGTATTACTTCAGTTAAAGGAAATCTTCTATTAATAGTAGATATTATATCTCTTATTGCCGCCCCTGTTGGTGCAGTTATTACTCCTACCCTTTCTGGTATTTTAGGTATTCTTTTTTTTCTAGCCTCATCAAATAATCCTTCTGAAGCTAACTTTTTCTTTAACTGTTCAAAAGCTACATAAAGATTACCTACTCCATCTTCCATCATTTCATTAACGTAAATCTGATATCCACCTGTCGCTTCATAAACAGATATTCTTCCAGTTACAAGTATCTTCATACCATCTTCTGGAGTAAACTTAACTTTACTAGCACTACTAGCAAACATAACAGCATTAATTCTACTACCTTCATCTTTAATAGTAAAATAAAAGTGTCCTCTAGTATGTGCTTTAAAGTTAGATATTTCTCCTTTAAGATAAACTTCTCTTAAATTAACATCATTATCTAACTTATATTTAATATATTTAGTTAACTGACTAACTGTTAAGTATTCTTTATTCATTTACGTCCTCACTATGATAAATATTATCTAAAACCCCATTTAGCATCTTGGTAATTTTCTCATCACTATATTTTTTAGATATTTCTATCCATTCATTAATACTAACAATGCTAGGAGTATCTAGATATTTTAATTCATAACTAGAAAGAAGAAATAAAGCTTGATCTACTTTATTAAGTCTATTAAGTGCCCAATCAGACATATATTTATTAACTAAATCAGTTAATTCATCTTTTTTTTCTATAACACCATTAACTAGGGAATTAACAAAATCATTTTC
>CALVUY010000075.1 GCA_944363705.1 uncultured Bacilli bacterium
ATAAACCAACACCTTTTATTTTGCAATATATTTTTTGATAGAACTAAAGACTTTTCGTCAGAAATTTGGTACAATATGTAGTGCAACTTTAAGGGGTGGTTTGATGAATAAAGAGCGTTTTGATAAAATATTTAATTTAGATAAAAATATCTCTATAGATGATTTAAAAGCAGCTTTAGAATATTTTATAACTATTGAAGATAGTGATTTAAAAGAAGAATTTCTATTAAAATGTAAAAAAGTTATTATATCTTTTCTTAATAAATTATTGCCTATGGTAGATGAGTATCCTACTTCTATTTCATATGATAAAACAGTTTTTAAAATAGATAGACTTCTATATTGGGCTAATTTTTTATATGGTAATAAAATTTTTCCTATATTTACTAAAGATATACAAAATATAAATGATAACTCTCTTTATTTAGCCTCTTTAGATAGATACCGTAATAATGTCAATATAGATTTATTTGATGATAAAGAATTACTGTTAGATTTAGATATGTATAGTAAATCAATTGAATTAGAATCTAAATATAGTGATATTAATAAAGATGTATTAGAGGAAGCTTATTACTTATATTTTAGTCTTAATAATTTTTTAGATAAAGAAGCTTATGAAGAAAGAAAAAGAAAATTTATGGATAAAAATAATATTTATCCAGGTACATTAAAAGATTATGTTGAAACATATGGAATGCTATATTTAAATATTCCCTTAAAAAAGATAGATAAGATGATAAACTTTGTTGAAAGTGCCACTAGTCATTTCTCTAATGATTTCTTTAAATTTGAAGAAGTTTTAAACAATATCATAAATAGTAATGATATTAACTATATAAAAGAAATTGTATTTACTAATCATCTTTCTCCATATGTAATAAAAAGTTTTATTGAAAAATATAGATTTTATAATAGAAAATACTCTAATAATTTAGATAATATAATTAAGAAAATAAACACTGCTATAAAATCATTAGAAAAAGAACATAAATATATCCATTATTCTATCGCTTTAACGAAAATAGAAAGTAGTAATGATTTAGAAGAAATTAAAATTATAGTAAAAAACAATATAACATATTTAACAAAAGATAATGTGGAGAGATTTATTACAATTTATAGAGTTACTTTATCTGATAAAAAGAAACAAGAATTAGAAGAAGAATTACTCAAAAAAACTGAAATAGCAAAAGAGGACATAAAAAAAGAAAATGCTGCTGATAGAGCATTAGGAATAGAAAGAAGAAAAGAAAATTTATATAATAGTATTGATTTCAATATATTTTTAAGCTCTGATATTAAGAGTAAGGATGATTTTTGTAAATTAATGGATATCAGAGAAAGTGATTTTAATACTTTATTTTCAATGTTAGAAGTTAGAGATAATGAACTATACTTAAAAATTAAAGGAAAAATAAGAAATCTACAAGGCCAAAGATATGCAGTATTAATTAACAAAGTAAATTCTATTGCCGATAACATTATTAATGGAATAGAACTAGAAGATGGTAGTAGAAGAAATTTTGAAATACTTGATTATTTTCTTAGTACTAAATTAGACTTTAATGAATTTATAGACTTATATAATAAAAACAGAAATATAGATATAGAATCACTAAAAGCAATTAAGATCTTCTTTGCTAAAAATAAACTAACTAATAAACTAAATATCAATCAAGAACTTGATGGAAGAACTATATTTATGGTAGATGATAAACCATATGAAGTAAGTAAAGAGGAAAAACAAACAGTTCTTAACTATCTAGGAGTTAAAGATATACCTCTTTATACAAAAGTATATAAACAAGCTTTAAAAAGACATATAAATGGTAATTTAATATTAGAAGATGATAAAAAACTAATTAAGAAAGGATAACGCTTATGAATAAAGATAGTTTCGATAAAATTATTAATTTAGATAATGATAATATTGATGAAAGCAATATAAAAAAATCCCTAGAATATTTTTTAACTATTTCTGACGAAAGAAAAAAGAAGGCATTTCTTAATAATTTTAAAATAGCAGTTAAATATTATTTTGAAAATAATTTAAAAGATAATATATACACCTACCCTATCAGAGTTAGTAATAATTTAAATATATATAAAGTAGATAGACTTTCTTATTATATTTATTCATTATATGGAAAGGAAGCTTTAAATTTCTTTAAAATAAATAAAAGTGAAAACTATGATGGCTTTAGTATATTTCAATATGGTTTCAAAAGATATAGATATATTGTTAATAACTTTTTAAAAAAGGAAAAAAATCTTATTTCAAAACTTGAAATTTATAGAAAAGAAGCTGAAATTAAACAAAAAGTTGAAGGTATTGACGAAAATATTCTAAAAGAAGCATATTACACATATTTAACAATAAATAATTACTGTGATAAAACTAATTATCAAAAGAGAATTAATCTGTTTATGAAAAAATATAACATTAGTAAAGATATATTTATAGATTATGTTAGAGGCTATGGAATACTTTATTTAAATCTCGATACTAATAAAATTGAAAATAAAATAACTTCCATTATAGCGATAAATAAGGATAATAGTATAGAAAATAATAAAAAACTAGTTTGTATACTTTACAAAATTAATACCATTACTAATAAAAATGATTTAGAAAATCTAGTAATATCTAATCATATATCTTTGGATATAATATATTCCTTAGTAAAAAAAGGATATATTGATAAAGAATTCTATAAGAAAATATCTATTAAAGTCGCAAACATTTTAAATGATTTAAACAATAATTACAAATATATTCATTATTCAGTTACTTTAAGCATCTTAGAAAATGAAATAAATGAAGATATAATAGAAATAATTGTTAAAAATAATCCATCTAGTTTAATAAAAACTGAAATTAGAAAGTTTATCTCATCTTATAGAGCTAGTTATACATCTAAAGAAAAAGAAGAGCTATCAAGAAGTTTAGAATCTAAAATAAGCGAAGCTAAAAAAAGAATTAACACGAAAGAAAGGCAAAAAAGGGATAAAGAGAAAGCTAAAAAAGAAATAAATAAAGTAGATAGTATTGATTTTTCTCTTTTTCTTGATGATAGCATTGAAACTGTTAATCAATTCTGTGAGTTAGTTTCTATTAGTAAAGATAATTATTATAGATATTTACATATTCTAGAAACAACCAATAATGCTTTATATTTAAAAATAAAAGAAAAAACACACTGTAAAAAAGAAACTACTAAATATTTTGATAATGTAGTTGAAGTAGTTAAAAAAATTAGAAATGGTGTCGAAGACAATGATAGCAACATTAGAAAGTTTGAATTATTAGATTATTTTCTTAATACTAAATTAGACTATAGTGAATTTATTAATACTTATATTAATAGTGGCAAAAGTGATATAGATTCCTTATCTTCTATTAAAAACTTTTTTAGAGAAAACATATTAATAAAATATAGCAGTAAAGATAAAATAAATATTGAAAAAGAACTTAATGGTACAACTATTTTTATGAAAGATAACGAACCATATGAAGTAACAAAAAAAGAAAAAGAAGAAGTTATTAACTTTCTTCAAGAAAAAGAAATACCTCTATATATAAAAGTATATAAACAAGCTTTAAGAAGACATGTACATGGTTGTTTAATATTAGAAAGTGAGAAGAAAAAAACTTTAATTAAAAATTAAACGACTAATTTAATTAAAGCTGGAGATAAGAACACTTCTATAAAACTACAACCTATAAATATTAATAAAACTGTTACATATACTTGTAGATATCTTTTCATAGAACTTCTTAGATTAATATCTATACCTCTAAATAAATATTTAAATAATTTAATACCAAAATAAAGGGCATAGAAGCCTAAAAATAGGCTCATTAATAAAGTAATCAACTGATGAGGGAAAAGGTAGGTAATAGCCTTTAAAATACCATTTAAATGATATGCATAAATGATAGAAGATAAAGAAAAGCCAAAGATAAAAGCGGATGATGCTAAACTAAAGATAATTAAAGGTATTCCTATAATAGATATACCTAATAAAAAGATAAATGTTACAAAAGAGATATTACCAATTAAACTATTAATTAAAGCACTTTTATAATCTATATCATTATTTTTTATACTAGTAAAGAAACTATCTAGACTTGTAGTTACTAAATTATGATCACTCTTATTTAATATAACAGCATATATAATACCAAGTATTAAACCTATAGTCATTACTATTATTAAAAAGATATAGATTTTCTTTTGTTCTGCTAATTTGTTAGTTACTTTATTCTTTACTTTTTTAAGTTTTAAATCCATTATAATCACCTAGTAAATATTATTCAAAAATGACTATTATTTACCTAAATTCATTTTACAAAAATAGACTTTTTATATATAATTAAAAATGAGGTGAAACAGATGAATCAAAAGATAGTTAAAATAGTCTCTGCTATAATGTTAGTAGCAATACTAGCTGGTGTAATTAGTGTATTATTTTATTATGTAATATAAAAAAGAAATAGATTAAACAAAACCTATTTCTTTTTAAATTCAACAACTTTTCCATCAGTAATGTCATAATCACTATTATCATTAAAGATTACATCATCTTTAAATAATTCAGTTATTAACCTATCTATATCAGAATTAAATTTCTCTTTTAAATATTCATTATCTTTTAAATCAAATTCCTCTATCTCTCCTTCAAGTTCAAACACTTCTTCTAAATGATATTTACGAATTATTTTATCTAAAACAGCATAGATATCAAAATAAAATTTTCCTCTATATTCTTCTGCAAATTTATCAACTACTTGATAAACTATCGCTACTTTTTGCTGATTAACTCTATTAATATAATTATCCCAATTATTCTTAACTAAATCTAAGTCTTTATCTAAATTATCTAAAAGATATAGATGACCTTCTAAATATTCTTTTAAATAAAAATCTAAATTACCAATATAATCTAATAAAAACTTAGTATTCCCTATTTTAATCAATTTCTCTTTATTTTTAATTTTTTTATGAACCATTTCTTCAAAATTCTTATCTTGATAAAATATTTCATATAAAAAACATATAGCATAGTAATCAAGTATTAAAGGCTTATCTTCATATTTAGATAACACTACTTCAAAACCAAGACCTATTAATTCTGCAAGTTCCCTATCCTTATTTTGAACAGCACCTACTTCTACTTTATCTGTAACATAAAAACCTGCTCTTGATATTTTATAATCATTAAATTTATTTTTATCTATAGCAGCTATTAAAACTATAATCTCTTTATATTCCATACTCTCTACATCTAAACTATCTAATAAGTAATCAGCATCTTCCTGATAGACATCTAAGTTATCTTTAAAGTTAAGTAACATATATTTAATAACATCATAACTTCTTCTATAAGATATATCTAAATAACTATAATATGATATATCACGAGATAGTTTTAAAGCATCAAAAAGAAAGTTATTATCACTTTCTAATTCTTCTAAATTATCTATATCATTACCTATAATATAATCATATATTAATTTCTTACTATACATAATAGCCACCTTTTAATTTAAACATTAGTTTTTTGCTTCTTTGTTAACTTTTTAGATTTATAGCTAGGATTTATATTAATTGTTTTATCAATTAATTTAATAAACTCTTCTCTTTCTTCATTAGAATTAAATAAAACTCTATTACCATCCTGAAAGTCTAATGCATAACCTGTTTTAGTATCTATTATAGTGCTATTATTTGGAATAGTTAAAACATCTTTAATATCGGTTATCATTAACTTTAAATTTAATTTTTGATTATTCTTATCAATATAATAAGATTCTTCATCATTTATAACTAGTACAAATCCATCATGAAAAGCAGAAACACTATTATATTCAAAAGGAATAACCACTTTTCCAGTTTTATCAATAAATCCATATTTACCATTCTTTCTAGCCCCTGCTAAGCCTTCGTGAAAGTCACAAACATAATCATATTCAAAAGGAATAACTTCTTTTCCAGTTTTATCAATAAATCCATATTTACCATTCTTTTTAACACTTGCTAATCCTTCGTGAAAAATACCAATAGCATCATATTCAAGAGGAATAACCACTTTTCCAGTTTTATCAATAAATCCAAGTTTTCCATCCTTATTAACTCTTGCTAATCCATCATGAAACTCATCAACTGCATCATAAACACAAGGAATAACTAATTTTCCAGTTTTATCAATAAATCCCCATTTACCATTCCTTTTAATAGCAGCTAAACATTCGTGAAAATCCTCAATATAATCAGCATCAAAAGCTAATTCAATTATTGGAAAATCAAAAGTATTAAATGATTTTTGGGCTTTTTTATTAAAACAATTATTAATTGTTTTTAAAAACTCTGTTCTCTTTTTACTTGTTAATCTTTAAATTATTTAATATTAAAACTTAACGAATTTTCAAAATTAAATTAACAAATTGGAAAAAATA
>CALVUY010000076.1 GCA_944363705.1 uncultured Bacilli bacterium
CTATTTAATCATTACTAATTTAGGAGATGATTAAATGGCAACTAACAAAGTAATAATCAGTGGAGTTAAAACCTCAGAATTAAAAGTATTAACAACTGAAGAGATGACAGAACTATTTAAAAAGATGCAAAGTGGAGATCCTTTCGCTAGAAATAATCTTGTTAATGGTAATTTAAAATTAGTCTTAAGCATTTTAAGAAAAGTAAATACAAGAAATGAAAACTTAGATGATTTATTTCAAGTAGGTTGTATTGGCCTTGTTAAAGCGATAGATAATTTTGACCTATCACATGAAGTTAAATTCTCAACCTATGCTGTACCGATGATTTTAGGAGAAATAAAAAGATACTTAAGAGATAATAACACTATTAGAGTAAGCCGTTCTACAAGAGACCTCGCTTATAAAGCTTTAAAATTAAAAGAAGAATACTTCATGGAAAAAGGAGAAGAAATATCTATGGAAGACCTAGCTACCACCTTAGATGTTACTACTTATGACCTTGTCTTTTCCTTAGAATCGCTTAAAGACCCAGTATCCATGTTTGAACCTATATATAATGATGGAGGAGACACCATTTATGTATATGACCAAATAGAAGACAAAAGAAGGACAGGCTCAGCTGTGGAAAATAAAATCGCTACAAGTGATGCCATAAATTATTTAAGTGATAGAGAACAACAAATATTAAATGAACGTTATATTATAGGTAAAACCCAAATGGAAATCGCCAAAGATATGGATATAAGTCAAGCTCAAGTATCAAGACTAGAAAAAAATGCTATAAAGCAGTTAAAGAAAACTTTGAGATAAGCATAATTAATAAAAAAATACATAATTTTAAGTAGTAAGGCAGTGATAATATGAGACTTTCTGATTTACAAAGTAAAGATATAGTTAATGTTATAGATGGTAGAAATATAGGTAATATTATAGATGTTAAAGTAGATGAGAGAAATGGTGCAATTATTAGTTTAATAGTAGAACCAAAGGGCAAGTTTATTTCTTTTGGTAAAGGAGAAGACACAGAGATTAGATGGCAAAGTATTGAGAGAATTGGTGAAGATGTAATACTAGTAAGACTAGGTAGTTAACTATGAATAAAAAGAAAGTATATATCTTTTTTAGTCTCTTAATATTATCTTTCTTTAGCGCTTTATATCTCACATCACTAGCAGGTAAAGGATTAGAACAAGTTATTATTAACTATGCCACAGTAGAAACAGAAAGAATCGCTAATGTTATTTTAAATGATGTTACCTTTATAGATGAAGATTTTTTAGATGAAGACCTCTTTGAAATAAGTAGAGATAATGATGGAAATATTGAACTGATTAATTTTGATACTAAAACAACTAATAGACTTTTAAAAGAAATAAATGATAAAGCTATGAAAAGATTAAGTGCTATAGAAAAAGGAGATACAACTGATTTAGAATTATCAGATTCTCTAAAAGGAACAAGACTAACCTTCTTAGATGATGGAGTAGTTTGTGACATCCCTATAGGTTCCTTATTTCATAATGGTTTAATTGTTAATTTAACTACAAGCATCCCCATTAGATTCTCATTCATTGGCACAGTATCAAGCAATATTGTAACAGATGTAAAAGAATATGGTTTTAATAACGCTCTAATCGAAGTGGGTATAGAAATAACTATTAAAGAAAAAATAACCATGCCTCACTCAACAAAAAACGTCCCTATTACTACCAAAGTAAATCTTACTACTCAAATCATTCAAGGAAACATTCCAAACTATTATAATGGCTCTTTTGAAGTATCTTCGCAAGTTTTTGAAACTAAACTCAAATAATATGTTACAATAGTAATAGGTGGTAGGAATGTATACTTTACTAGATAATAATTATAAAATAACTAAAGGAAAAGAAAACTTTGCATATGAAGAGGTAAAAAGTCTTTTCACAGATTACTTCCAAGACTATGACTATGTTTTAGGAGATTATTCTTATGGAAAAATAAGACTCAAAGGATTTTATGATAGTGATAATAAGAAAGCAAAAAAGATAAATGATATTAAATATTTAGATAGCTATATCAGAGATTATTGTTCTCCTGGAGCGAAGACTTTTCTATTAAAAAAAGAAAAAAATCCCAAAAACAGTAAAAATATGTAAAAAAGGGGCTTTTTATTTCTTTTTTTTTATGCTAAAATGGTTTATAGAATAGTAAAGGGAGGAAGACAAGGATGAATGAAAAGAAGAAAATGACTTTATCAATCATAGGTGAAGATGGTTCTATTGACGAAGTAGAAGTTGTTATTGCCTTTGAATTTAAAGATACAAAAAAAGAATATGTTGTATATACAAAAAATGAAAAGGATGAAAACGGCAATGTAACGGTTTACGTTTCAAGAGTTGATAGAAGTGAAGATACTCCTAAATTATATGGTATCGATGATGAAGATGAATGGAATAGAGTAAAAGATGTATTAAGAAAACTATCAAAAAAAGACTAATAGATAGTAATAATTAGTTGGAGGCGAATGACATGAGTGAAAAACTACATAATGATGAATATGATGTTAAACGGAGAGACGGTAATGCTATAGGTGGTGATTCTAATAAAATCAAGTTAAAAATGATTTCTTATGCTATTGTAATGGAAGTTCAAGAAGCTTTTATGCAAGAAGAACTAGAGAAACAAAATGAAGAATTAAATCAAATTAGAGAAGATGCTAATAATTCAACTTTGACAACAGAAGAGCAAAATGTAATAAATAAGAATATAGAGAACCTAAAAGCAGACATAGATTCTTTGAAAGAAGTCTATGATAAATTTTCTGAAGCTAGAACAAGATTTATAGATGTGTCTAAAAAAGCTTTAAAAGTCCATGAAGATAATATTAAGCAAATGAAAGAAAATGATAAAGAGATAGCAGAAGAACCTGAATTAAAGGTTGACATAAGTGCATATAAAGAAGCTCAAAAAGTATTAGATGATGCCCAAAGTAAAGATATATTCTCAAATGTTGATAGTAATGTTATCAAACAAGAAGTAGAGAGAGCTATGAAAGAAGAAGATAAAGACAAAGCTACTGGAGAACCTATTGTATTTGGAGATTATATTTCATCAAGATTGGATGAAAACAATTTAGAGAAGGTGGCAAGAAATGTTGCCGAGGGTGTTAAAGAGAATGTTGTTGAAATAAAAAAAGAAGAAGTTACACCTGAAAAAGTCAGTGATTTACTTAAAACAATTAAAGGTAGTTCAAATGAACAACAATCCTCTAAGGAAGTACCACCTGTTAAGCCTACTGATACCATAAAAATTGAAGATAACTATACTGAATACCATAATCCAATTGAACCAATTTTTGGTGAATGGGCAAATATTACTCCGGAAGAGGAATCTTCTGCACTTAGCTTAACAAGTAATGATTATGTAAGTTTTGATGGTGATACATCTATAGCTGATTATATAAGTAAGTTAGAGGAAGAAACTCAGGAAATAAAAGCTAGTAGAGAAAAAACTAAAGATGAAAAAGAGCAAGCATTACAAGAAACAACAGCAGCAGAAAAAGCTAGAGATAAAGCTAAAGCTAAAAGTGAAAAAACGAGAAATGATGTAGAAGAATTCAAAAAATACATGCCAAGAATTAAAGAAGCACAAGAAGCTAAAAGAAAAGAAGAAGAGGCTTTAAAAACTGAAATGGCAGAATTAGCTTCTATTAATTTAAAGAAAACTGCTCTTGAAACTGAAACCGCAGAATATGATGAAGAAACTAGAAAATATTTAGAAGAGCTAAGAGAAATGAAAGCAATTTTAAACGGTGAAGAGCCAGAACCTAAAAAAGAAGATTTACCAAAGAACGTAATTAAATAATACGTTCTTTTTTTTCCTTTTTATCATATACTTTACTGAGGTTTTAGATATGAAGAATACTCTTTTTTATTACTATCATCTTACACCAGAAAAAATAATTAAAAAAGATAATTATTATTACTTTTATCTTGATAATTACATCTATTATCTTTATCTAATAAATAGACCCTTAGAATATATTAATGAACTAATTATGCTTACTAGAACACTAAACTATAGTAATTTTATGATGATTATCTTTAATGTAAATAAAGAAGCTTTAAGTATAATAAATAACCGTTATTATATTCTTTTAAGAAGTCTAAAAAATAATTATTTTAATATTAATGACATCTATAATCCTACTTATTGTCCTAAAGAAGCATCTAATTTAAAACTATTAAATCATAGTAGTTGGAATAATCTTTGGAGTAGTAAAATAGATTACTTTGAATATCAAAAAGACTATATAAAGATGAAATATAAAACACTATATAAGACTCTAGACTATTTTATAGGACTAGGAGAAAATGCTATAAGCTATTTTAATGCCACTAACAGCTACCTAACTAAAGAATTTACTGATTCTTTAGTAGTGTCTAGAAGAAGAGTAAATCTAGACGATTTAAGCTTCTATAACCCTTTAAACATCGTAATAGATAATAAAGCAAGAGACAGTGCAGAATATCTTAAATATCTCTTTATAACAGATAATTACACCTATGACTTTTTAGATGAATTTTTAACTAACCTAAATTATAGTCCCTATCAATATGGACTATTAATAGCAAGACTTCTTTTTCCAAGTCATTACTTTGATATTTATGAGAAGATAATAAATGAAAGTCTCAAAGAAAAAGAAATAATAAAAGTACTAAATAGAACAGATGAGTACGAAAAGTTCTTAAAATACATCTATAATTTTATAAATAAAAAAAAGCCTATTCTAAAAATAGACTGGTTAGATTCTAATTAACATTTCTTACTTCTTTAACTTCAGGTACTTCATTCATTATCATTTGTTCAATTCCATCTTTTAAAGTAACATCTAAAAAAGCACAATCAACACAAGCACCACCTAATTTTATATAGACAATACCATCTTCAAATTTAATATATTCTAAAGCCCCTCCATCACTAATTAAAAAAGGCTTTAATTCATCTATAATACTTTTAATTTTCTCTTCAACATTTTCCATTCTAATCACTCTTTCCTTTCAATATCATAATTATAGAGATATTTATGATTTTTGTAAAGGTTGTAAGGACAAACATTTTCTGCTATAATACACTAGAAGAGGGAAGTTTATGGCAAAAGAATATAAAGAAGGTTCCATTGTTCTTGGAACTGTTACAGGTATAAAAGATTATGGTATTTTTGTAAAATTAGATAATTACAACAACGGACTTATTCACATATCAGAAATTGGTAATCATTACATAGATGATTTAAATAAATATGTTACTCTTAATGAACTAATAAGAGTAAGAATAGTAGGCAAAAGTAGTGATAACATGTTTAAGTTAAGTATTAAAAATGTAGATTATAGAATTACTAAAAGGAATGGTAGTAGGATAAAAGAAACAGAAAATGGCTTTAAAAATTTAGCCTTACACCTTGATTATTGGGTAAGAAAAGAGCTAGAAAAAGAAAAAAGTGAAAAAATATGCAAATAAATTATTGACAATCATCAAATTAACTGGTATATTTAATCATGTCAAACGGTTTTGGGCGATTAGCTCAGTTGGTTAGAGCACTTGCCTTACAAGCAAGGGGTCATAGGTTCGAGTCCTATATCGCCCACCATTTATTATATGTTGCCGAAATAGCTCAATTGGTAGAGCAACTGATTTGTAATCAGTAGGTTACGGGTTCGATTCCTGTTTTCGGCACCATTTTATTATGTCGGAGAGATAGCGAAGTGGCTAAACGCGACAGACTGTAAATCTGTTCCTTCGGGTTCGATGGTTCGAATCCATCTCTCTCCACCACTTAATATATTGCCTCGTAGCCAAGTGGTAAGGCATCAGACTTTGACTCTGACATGCGTTAGTTCGAATCTAACCGAGGCAACCATCTAATTAGTAGTTGATCCGCTAGCTCAGTCGGTAGAGCATTTGACTTTTAATCAAAGGGTCATGAGTTCGAATCTCATGCGGGTCACCATTTATATGTGCCTGAGTGGCGAAATTGGTAGACGCACAGGACTTAAAATCCTGGGAGGTTCACCCCTCGTGTCGGTTCAAGTCCGACCTTAGGCACCATCTATTTTGGAGGAATACCCAAGTCTGGTTGAAGGGACCGGTCTTGAAAACCGGGAGGTCGCGCAAGCGGCGCAGGGGTTCGAATCCCTTTTCCTCCGCCATTTAAAAATTTGATATCGCGGGGTGGAGCAGTTGGTAGCTCGTCGGGCTCATAACCCGAAGGTCGAAGGTTCAAGTCCTTTCCCCGCAACCATGGTTCCGTGGTGCAGCTGGTTAACACGTCTGCCTGTCACGCAGAAGATCGCGGGTTCGAGCCCCGTCGGAACCGCCATTTTTT
>CALVUY010000077.1 GCA_944363705.1 uncultured Bacilli bacterium
AGTTACATATAATACTTTGAACTGAAAGGAGGATTTTAGTTTGAAAAAAACAATTGTTTATATCGTTGTTATTTTAGTTATTTTTGCTTTAGCTTGTGCTGTGTTATTTAACTTTAATAAGAAGGATGATGATGGTAAGGATTTAGAGACTGTAAGACTTGCTGAGGTTGCCCATTCTATTTTCTATGCACCTATGTATGTAGCGATTGAAGAAGGTTACTTTGAAGAAGTAGGAATTGATATTGAACTTAGTCTTGCAAATGGGGCGGATAAAGTAAGTGCTGCTGTTCTATCTGGGGATGCTGATATTGGTTTTGCAGGAAGTGAAGCGACTATTTATGTGTATAATGGTGGTGAGAAAGATTATCTTAAGACTTTTGCAAGATTAACTCAAAAAGATGGTTCATTTATTGTAGCAAGAGAAGATATTAAAGATTTTACACTTGATGATTTAGTTGGTAAGACTATTATTGGTGGTAGAGCAGGTCATCTCCTGTTAAACTTATAATGTTTTTCCCCAAGAATTAAAGGAAACCTAATCTTAGTCTTCCTCAATTATTTTCTTTAGTTTATTTATTTGTCTTTGCAATATGACACATAGTCTATATATTCTTTTATCAGACATTTTGGTAATACTTTGATACTTATGTAATAGTTTATCAAATTCTTCTGGTATATCTGATAGTTTTGATACATCTATTCTTTTAATATTATGAACTACTTTGATTATTTCATCAAAGGGCTTAACCTCATAAAATAATCTACCCATACCTGATATGATTAATTCTTCATCATCATAACTTTGAATATTTAATGCCATACCATTATCAAATATAGGTGCAACATCTAACCATTTTAGGGTATTAACATCTCTTATAATACCAAAATTATTTAAGTGTCTATCTTCATTCATTATAAGAAAATCTAAGATATACATATTTTCTATTTTTTCTCTAGCATTAGAAATACCATTTTCCTCTAATTTTTTAATATACTCTTCATAGTCATCTGTATTATCATGCCTTTTCATATCATTTCTTATTTGATAAGCGGTTATTAATTCTGTATCTTTTGTTATAAAACAAGGACATTTAGATACTACAGTATCTTTATATACATCTAAAGTATATGGCACATGATTAAAATCTAGTCTATCACATATCATAGATGCTAGTACTTCATTAAATGGTTGTAATATTTCATTTTTATAGCCAGACTTAAGTAAATATCTTGTACCATCTTCAATAATCCATGCTTTTTTTAACATACCATCTGTTGTATTGTTAGGTGTTTTTAAAGATTCTTTACTTGTTATTATTCTACTGTTTTTAGATAAAGAAGCTGCCAGAAATTCGGTATAATCAAAATCATTATCAAAAAAATTAATATCATCATATTTTATATTACTATCATAAGGCTTTAACCAATACTGGTCTGATAAAGATAAACCGAAAGCTTTATCTAATAGTTCAGTTGGGGCACTTATATCTAGACGATGTAATAATAAATCTAATTTATCACGCCAATTAGGTATACCTCTTCCTCTAAACCACTCTGATAGATTTGTTCTAAATGGAGTATCATTGATATCATCTTTAATATAAAAACTCTTTAAAATATAGGGAGCATAATCAATATTTTTAACTTCTATAATTCTATCAAAAAACTTAGAAACTGTATTATATTCTGCAACTAATACTTCAGTATTTTTATTCATTAAAATACATTTCATAACCACACCTTCTTCCTAATGTAATATGTATTATTATACCAAAACAGGTCTAATTTTGTTCTAAATCATACTTAGATTGTACTATTTTGTACTGGAAAAACACATTGTTAATTATTACAATTTATTATTATAATAACTATTATCATAATTTATATCTTTAAATTCATTTATACCCTCTAATTCTCCATAATCATCACCGAATAGTTCTCTTCCTAAAGCATTTATATTATTATTCATTTGAAGAGCATTTAATATTTTTTCTTTTTTAGCTTTCAATTTATCAAAATATATCGTTGAAGACGTTAATATATAAATATCACTTTGTAAAACAAACTCATATAACTTGACTAAAGATGTAGTAACAAATTCATTTTTTTTAGTATTAGTAAATATTAATTCATCACCACTTAAATCAATATTCATATGACCAATTGCATTCTTAATTACTTCCATAAAGTCATAGATGTTTTTAGAATTTTTATCAAAAGATGTTGAAAAATATTCCTTTATATTTATTTTATCTATATATTGTTTAATTTCACTGTCTTTAGCAATTAATTGAAAATGGTGCTCATTATTGTATTGAATAATATTAAATAACAATAAAGCTCCAAACTGTTTTAATAAATCTACTTCATTAGTTGTATGATTAATTTTATCTTCTAAATCAATATAATCGTTTGAAAATAAGACTTGATGAAATAATGATGTATCTTTATTATCAAATAACAATGTTATATCTATAGCAAATTTAATAATATCATCAAACGAATATTCTCTTATCATTTGTTCTTTTCCTTTAGGAGTATTCTTAACTATCACAGTTTCTTCATTAATCATTGGATATATCTCACCATGTGATGCTGCATTTCTAAAAAAAATGAATTTTGAGGATGATTTAATGCTATCTCTATCTCCAGTAACACCATTTTCTTTTAAATATTTTCCAATCAAAGGTGATTTAGATTTAAATTCTTTAGGGATTGAATTATAATTTGAAATTAAAACTTCATACATTAACTGAATTATAGAAGAATCAGCATATTTAGAACATAGTTTATTCATTTCATCATTTATTTTATGTGAGTCCTTTTTCATTATATCCATTAATTCATCTCTAATTTTTTCAAAGTAATAATTAATTAAGAAAAAAGCAACATTTAATTTTAATATTTTAAAATTATCTTTAATAAATTGATTATTTTTATTGTTTTTATTAAGAATATAATTTAAAAATCTAAAAATTTCATTATTAGAAATTAAATTATATTCAGCACGAGCTACATCTTTTTCTTGTTCAGTTACTTCATCCAAGCTTAACATTAACATTGCAATAACATCCAACTCAACATCTTTTTTATATACATTTATTTTTGTATTTTTTAATTTCTGTTCTAATTGAGCAGTTGATTTTATGTCATCAACAATTTTTTGTTTACCTCTAATATAACCATCATTAATAGTAAAACTTGCACTATCCGAAATCATAATTTTAATTTTATCAATATCTGTATACCCTTCATATTTAGATATCAATCTATCAACAGTTTTTAAAATTTCGTTAATTTTATTTGTGTAATTTTCTTTTTCCATAATTATCACATCCTATAATACATAATGATATTTTACCATATTTACATATATTTTTCATTAATATAGCTTAAATTTATAGTGAATTTCTATAGTTTTATCTTCACTTATAAGTATCTTATCAATTAAGTTTACTAGTAAGGCTCTAGTTGGTTTTTCTAAGGCTAGATATTCATTTATTTTATCTTCTCTTTCTTTATCAGTATCTACTTTATCAAGAGTGGAGATTTCTTTTTCAATAGACTTTTGTTTGTTTTTCCAAGAGTTTATTTCATCTTTATATTTAATGGTTAGGCGATTAAACATCTCTATATCAATATTACCATTTAACTTATCTTCATATACTTTGTCTATATAACCATTGTTAGTCCTAATCTTTTTTTCTAATATACTAATTTCTACTTGTTTTTTAACCTTAATATCATTTTTCTTTCTAGCTGCTTCTATCCTTTCTTTAAAATTAGTACTATCTACATACTCCTTACATAGTTTTTTAATTTCTTCTAAGATAATATTTTCTAGTTTTTTATAATTAAGGCTATGAGGAGTACATAAACCATATTTAGAATGGGCTGTATAATAAGAACAATGTGTGTAGTATCTTTTACCATCACTACTTTTATTTATTCCTATTTTATGATTACACTCTCTACATTTCATAAAACCAGAAAGTAACATAATATTATTGCCGGTAGGTTTATTTTTGTTTTTCTTAAGTAATTCTCCTACTGTATCAAATACCTTTTTATCAATAATCGCTTCATGAGTATTTTCTTTTATTATCCATTGTTCCTTAGGGGTTCTAATTTCTTTTTTGGACTTATAATTTATTTTTCTTCTTCTTCCTTGAGTCATATTACCAATATATGTTTCATTAGTAAGCATTTCTTCAATAGTTCTAGGGCACCATATATTATAAGTAGGATTATTTATACCACGATTTAGATTAGCATAAACACTAGGAGTTTCGATATGCTCTTTTGAGAAGATATCTGCTATTTGTCTTGGGCTTTTGCCGGTATATGCTAAAAGAAACATTCTTTTAATAATAGGTCTAATATTTTCATCAACTATTAGTTTATGCTTATCGCTAGGGTCTTTTAGATAACCATAAGGGGCTTTAAAGCCTAAGAACTCTCCTTTTTCCTTTTTTGATTTCAAAACTTTTCTAATCTTTTTAGATGTATCTTTTAAATAGTAGTCATTAAACATTAATTTAAATTGTAAAAACTCTAAACCTGGTGTTTCATGGAGAGTATCAATATCATCATTTATGGCAATATATCTTATACCTTTCTCAGGAAATATTCTTTCAATATATTCCCCCATAGAGATATAATCTCTACCCATACGAGATAAATCTTTGGTAATGATAGTATTAATCTTTCCATTTTCTAAATCTTTAATTAATCTTTTCCAAGAAGGCCTATCAAAATTAGAACCAGAAAAACCATCATCAACATATTCATCTATGTAAACTAATTTTTCTTCTGTTTTCTCTAAAAATAGATGTAATAAATCTCTTTGATTTGTGATACTTTCACTTTCTAAGTTATCGCCATCTTCACGAGATAATCTAATATAAAGAGCAGTATTAAATATTTTACTTTTCATATTCACTTTCCATATAATAGTCTATTAAAAACTCTTCTATTATTTGTTGCAATGTCTTTCCATTTTCATTAAATATATTTACAATTTTCAATTTAACCACCTAATTAATTTTATGTGTTTAGATTAAATATATTATAAGTTTAACTACCGATGAGGTGGTATGCCTGAGATGACTCTTGAATGGGCTTTAAGCGATGCTGGAATTGACCCTAAGAAGGATGTTAATATTGATACTTCTGTAGCTTTCTCTGCTATGAGTAGTGCCTTTATTGGAGGGACAGGTGACTTTGTCGCTTTGTTTGAACCTAATGCTTTAGAGTTAGAAAAAGAAGGTTATGGTTATGTTGTTGCAAGTTTAGGTGAACTTGGTGGTGGTGTTCCTTATACTGCTTTCTTTGCTAGAGATAGTTATTTAAATGAGAACAAAGAACTAATCGAAAACTTTGATAAAGCGATTCAAAAAGGAATTGACTTTGTTCATAATAGTTCTGATAAAGAGGTAGCAGAAGCGATAATAGATCAATTCCCTGATACATCAATTGATGATTTAACAAAGATTGTAGAGCGTTATAGATCTATTGATGCTTGGCCTGATAATACAGAGTTTACCGAAGAAGAATTTGACCACTTACAAGATATTATGATTAATGCGGGAGAATTAGATAGTAAAGTTCCATTTAGTGACTTGATGTATGAAAAATAATATTTTAGAAATTACACATTTATCTAAAAATTATCAAGATAAAAGTGGTGAAATAGAAGCGATTAAAGATATTAATCTAAAAGTGAATGAGGGGGAGTTTATTGTAATTGTAGGACCAAGTGGTTGTGGTAAGAGTACACTGTTATCAATACTTGCTAATTTAGAGACAAAAAGTAGTGGTGATATAAAGTTTTCTAAGGATGATATAAAGCTTGGTTATATGCTTCAAAAAGATAGCTTATTTCCTTGGCTTAATATTTTAGATAACTGTCTTTTGGGTCTTAAATTAAAAGGTAAAGTAAGTATGGAAGATAAAGCTTATGTCTTAAA
>CALVUY010000078.1 GCA_944363705.1 uncultured Bacilli bacterium
CCATTATGAAAAGGATTATATTCAGCGATAATACCAACTATATGTTTAGACAAGACTAACACCCCTTTCTTAATTTGTTTACTAATTATAACACTGTTTTAGTAGTAAATCAATACTTGCTACTTTTACAAAATCTTCAAATAGTTATATAATAATTATGAGGATGATGTTATGAAACTTATAACTGCATATGAAAATTTTCTAAATTACTGTGAGTTTGAAAAAGGCCTTTCTAATAATAGTATTAAAAGTTATGGCTATGAGATGAAAGACTATATTGGTTTTTTAGAAAAAGAGAAAATAGATAATACAAAAAAAATAACTAAAGATATAATTACTAAATATTTAAAATACTGCTATGAACGTAATGAAGATAGTAAAACAGTCGCTCATAAACTTACTACTATTAAGAACTTTCATAACTATTTAGAAAAGTCCGAAAATGAGACTAATAATCCTAGTGAATTTATAGATAGACCTAAAACTACAAAAACACTTCCACATAGTTTAACTATAGAAGAAGTAGATAAACTCTTAGATATAGAACTAGATACCCCATTTGACTATAGGAATAAAGCTATGTTAGAATTAATGTATGGTTCAGGGCTAAGAGTATCTGAACTTATTAGTCTAACAGTTTATGATATAGATTTTAATAACGATATTGTTAGAATTAAAGGTAAAGGTAGTAAAGAGAGAATTGTTCCTATTAATGATGTCTGTAAATACTATTTAAATTTATATTTAGATAATAGACATCTGCTATTAAAAAAGAAACAGTCTGATGCTTTATTTTTAAACTCTAGAGGAACAGGTATATCAAGGCAAGGATTCTTTAAGAATTTAAAAGAGATTTTAAAAGAAAAAGGTCTTGATCCTGATATATCTCCTCATAGTTTAAGACATTCTTTTGCAACACATTTATTAAATGGGGGAGCAGACCTTAGAAGTATTCAAATGCTCTTAGGACACTCTGATATTGCTACTACCCGTATATATACACATATTACTAATGAAAAAGTTAGGAATGATTACTTAGATAATCATCCTCGTGCTAAAAAGGAGAATTAATTATGAGATTTAAAAGAATATTTTTAATGGTTTTAGATTCCTTAGGAGTAGGGGAAGCGAGTGATGCAGCAAGTTATGGAGATAGTGGTGCGAATACATTAGGTCATATTAAAGAAAATTATGATTTATTTGTTCCTAACCTTGCTAAAATAGGTTTTCTTAATACTTTAAATATGGATGAAAATACTGAAGTTGATGCTTATTATACTATTGCAAGACCTAATAATGCCGGTAAAGATACTTTAGCAGGTCATTATGAAATGATGGGAATTACTTCTAATATTCCATTTAAAACTTTTAATGAAAACGGATTCCCTATTGAGTTAATAGATGAGATTGAAACTGTTACAGGAAGAAGAGTTATAGGTAATAAATGTAGTAACGATAACAGTATCATTAATGAACTAGGAGAAAGACAAGTAGATTATGGTTCATTAATAGTTTATACATCGGCAGATTCAGATTTACAAATCGCTGCTCATGAAGATGTTATTAGTCCTGAAACTTTATATAGTTACTGTGAAAAGGTACGTGAATTAACTCTAAAAGATGACTTTTTAGTAGGTAGAGTAATTGCTAGACCTTTTACTGGTAGTAATGGTAAATATAAATTAAATAATGCTGGTAGAAAAGATTATCCAGTTGCTCCTCCATCTAAGACTATTTTAGATGATTTAAATGCTCATAACTATAATGTTATCGCTATAGGTAAAATGAATGATATATTTAGTAAAACTAGTATAAATAAGACTTTGAAAGCTAACTCTAATATGGATGCTATTAATAAATTAACTAATGTCATGGATAAAAAATTTACTGGATTATGTATGGTTAATTTATGTGATTTTGATAGCTTATATGGTCATTTAAGAGATGTAGATGGTTATGCTAAAGCAATAGAGGAATTAGATGTAGAAATACCTATGATTTTAAATAAACTAGAAGTAGATGATTTATTTATTATAACAGCAGACCATGGCAATGATCCAACTTTTAAAGGAAATGATCATACTAGAGAAAATGTACCTTTGATATTTTATTGTAGAAATTTTAAAAATCCTAAAAGATTAGAAATACAAGATACTTTAGCTGTAATCGGAGCGACAATAGCCGATAATTTTGAAATAACACCACCTGAAATAGGAACTAGTATATTAGATGAACTAGAGTAGGGAAGAGTGGTGTTGATTATAAAAAGACTAGTAGATATTACTCTACTAGTTTTCTTCTTGTTTTTCAAAGCTAGCACATACAGTTTGTTCTTGATCACAAACTTCATCTTTTGGACAATCACAGTTGCTACTAACTTGTATTTCATCTAAGTTGCATTCTTTATTATTACTATTATATTTGCAACTATCGACATCACATTTAATATTTTGTTTTTTCATCTTCTATCTCTCCTTCACTATTTATATTTCCCAAAAATATATAGTTTATTCCCCTATTTTTAAAATTCACTTCCCCTACTTTGATTTTTAACTAAAATAGAGTAGTACTTAACATTAAAATATTTTTTTTGTAATATTATAAATATTTAATATATAATAAGTATATAAATTAGTAATGTATTATAATTAATAGATATCTTAATCTTAAATATATTAAGTAAAGTAATATAATCAAATTTTATTAATGAGGTTAAATTAAATAATAATTTATTACTTAGGATTAATTGTTAGAGCAACTAACATAAATTAGTAAGATTTAAAAGATTAACAACTATAAGTCTAAATGAACAAAATATTTAACTTCCTATAATATATATTATGTTAACTAGAGTATATAGTAAGCTCTGTTATAATTACAGCAGGTATTATTGTAGTATCATATAATGTTTTGCTATTTGTTTGCTCTTTTTCAATATATTCAGTTTCAGAGTTTTCTTCATCAAAAACATATTTCAATTTTTTATTTATACTAGCTAAATAACCAATGACAAAAACTACTAAAACTAATAAAAGTATTGGAAAAACATAAGTTAAAAATAAACCATAATATGAATTGTATGTTACTATATTTGAAATAGTTTCTGACGCATTATTATCAATCATATAATGAACACCTCTTCACAAGTAAATTATATCAAATTATCTGGTCTACTCCCCTACTTCATTTTATACTTTACATTTATTTTACACTTAACATATAAACAAAACTAGATCTTAAATCTAGTTATTTTGTTTAATTAAATCATTTTCTTCTGTTTTATTAATAACATTTTTTATTCTATTAATAACATAATCTTTTTCATTGGGATATCTTGTATAAAAGAAAAGCAATGGTATACCAGTAGCATTACATATTTTCTTAATTTTATAATCTCTTCTTTTTCTTTTCTTTAAATTATGTGTACCATCATTAAGTTCTATCAATAATAAAACTTTTTCTAAATTATTATCAAATATGGCAAAATCTATATTTCTAAATAAATCAGTATAATATCTATTATTATTTTCCTTACTTACAATAGAGGCTAAATTAACTTGAGGTATAACTTTATATTCTGGTTCTAGATATTTAATCTTATCATAAAAGTCCCTTTCAGCTTTAGTCATTATTCTTTTCTTTTTATATATAGTCTCTAATTTTTTCCCATCTTTGAAATTATTATTGTAATGAATATTATCAATTACTCTTGTCAAAAAACTAATAATTATTAAAACTGCTATTAGAATTAAAAAGTTATACATTTTATACTTTCCTTGATTGAATCTCAGCTATTTTCTCAAGTACTTCTTTAGCATTTGTCTCATTAATTTCACTGTACCCTAGTTCCCTTAATGCTTGCACTTTAGCAGTATTTAACTCTTGAGTACGACTAAGCTTTTCTTCTTTTTTCGTTTCAATATCTTGAACAAATCTCTTATGAGTTTCTGCTATTTTATTTTTTGATGCACCACCATTATGATATAGAGTCATTGCAGAAAATAGAATACTTTCAAATATAAACTGTTTATCTTTATCAAAAGTAAATTCCATTGGATCAGTAAATCCCATGGATTTAGACATATAAGCCAATATATATCTTAATTCATCTGCAGTTTCCATTGACTGTAAATAATGATATAAATATACATATGTATTATAAGTAGTTTTTGTCTTATCTTCTGATAATTTTTCTTTTAATAGATTAATTATATCAGCCATTATTTCTTGTTCTTTTTTATTAAAACATTTAAGGTCTGCTAACACTTCTCTATTAGAAGAATCTTTTACTCCTTCATTTAATCTATTTTCAACTTCAATAATGTAATCACTTGTTACAGTAATACCACTTACACCTTCTTCATCTTCTATATTTAATAAGGCAAGTAGTCTAACTGCTTTTTCTTTAGGCCATTGTGATAAGCTATCCATTGCTAAATAATTATACAACATTTGTCTTGATACTCCTAGATACTTAGCAAGCCTTACCTTTGAAATTCCAAGTTCACTTAATAATATATTTAATTCTTTCATGTCACACACCACCTATAATACATTTTAATTAGTTTGACAAGTTTAGTCAAGTAAAATCTGTGTAAAATACTTTACAAAAAGAAAAAAGAGATAATCTCTTTTAAAGTAAATACCAGAGTTTTTTATCATCTTTTCTAACTTCTTTAACAATTCCACCACCTAAACAGTATTCTCCATCATAAAAAACACATGCTTGTCCAGGAGTTACTGCTTTAACATTATCATATCTAACGATTATTTCTCCATTATCTAGATATTCTAATTTAACTGTTACATCAGGAGCTCTATATCTAAATTTAGCAGTACATTCAATTGGTCTTTCATCACAGTTAAAGTTAATAGTCCCTAAAACAGCACTATCTGAATATAGATATTCATTATCCTCCCCTTCTGCCACATATAAAACGTTTTTATTTAAATCTTTTCCAACAACAAATAACTTATCCTTAGTACCACCAACATCAAGTCCTTTTCTCTGCCCTATTGTATAATACATAAGACCAATATGTTCTCCTAAGACTTCATTAGTATCTATATTAACAATATTACCTTTTTTATTAGGTAAGTAATTCTTAAGAAAGTTTTTAAAGTTTCTCTCACCTATAAAACAAATACCAGTAGAGTCTTTCTTCTTAGCAGTAACTAAATCATATTTTAAAGCAATCTCACGTACTTCCTTTTTATCTTTAATATCTCCTAGTGGAAATAAAACATTTTGTAATTGTTCTTTAGATACTTGTGATAGAAAATAAGTCTGATCTTTATTATGTTCATGACTTCTCATAAGTCTACCATTTTCTATTTTTGCATAATGTCCTGTAGCAATATAGTCAGCACCTAACTTTTTCGCTTCCCTAACAAATAGATCAAACTTAATATATTTATTACACATAATATCAGGGTTAGGTGTTCTCCCCTTCTTTAATTCATCTAAAAAGTAAGTAAAGACGTCATCCCAATACTCTTTAATAAAATCTACTCTATGTAAAGGTATTCCTAACTTATCACATACCGCTTTAGCATCATTATAATCTTCTTCTTGTGGACATATATTATTGCCTAGATTAGGATTACCTAAGAAATCATTATTAATAGAACTATCCCAATTACGCATAAATAAACCAATCACTTCATAACCTTGTTCTTTTAAAAGAATAGCAGCGACAGATGAATCTACTCCACCACTTATTCCTACTACAACTTTCTTCATAGATATCACCTCTAATTCGTACTAATTATACTATATTTAACCTTTACTTTCAAGGAAAATATGCTATAATGTTAAGCAAATTATGGCATATTTTAGTCAAAAAAATATGTCATAATTTTATTGTACCAAATTTTCATATATAGA
>CALVUY010000079.1 GCA_944363705.1 uncultured Bacilli bacterium
AGTACTTTTATTAAGAGAATGGTGGAAACTTTAGTAGTTCCTTATATTGAAGATGAATATGAAAAGAAAAGAACACTAGATGAGATTCCTCAAAGTGCTCAGGGTAAGACTATTATGACAACAGAGCCTAAATTCATTCCTAATCAAGCTGCTAAAGTTAATATTGATGATTTTAGTTGTAATATTAGATTAGTTGATTGTGTTGGTTATGTTATTCCTAATGCTAAAGGGGCTAGTGATGATAATGGTCCAAGGATGGTTAAGACTCCTTGGTATGATGAAGAGATTCCTTTTGTAGAGGCTGCTGAAGTTGGTACTGAAAAGGTTATTAAGGATCACTCTACTATTGGTATTGTTGTTACTACTGATGGTTCTATTGGTGAGTTTAATAGAAGTGATTATTTAGAAGCTGAAGAGAGAGTTATTGAAGAATTAAAAGCGATTGGTAAACCTTTTATTGTAGTGCTTAATACAACTCATCCTACTCTACCTGAAACTGAAAGACTGGCTGAATCTATTAAAGAAGCTCATAATGTTCCTGTTTTACCTATTAATGTAGATCAGATGAATGAAAGAGAAATGATTTCTATATTAAGAGAAGCTTTATATGAGTTCCCTGTCTTAGAAGTTAAAGTTAATATGCCAGAGTGGATTGCTATTTTAAATGCTAACAATGAGATTAAACGTAAATATATTGATGTTATTCGTGAAAGTGTTATGGAAGTTGATAAGTTAAGGGATATTGAAAAGATTACAGAACACTTTAGAAGTAATGAAGTAATTGAGAAAGCTTATTTATCCGATGTAGATCCTTCTACTGGTATTGTTACTATTAATTTAGAGGCTCCTAGTGCTTTATATAGTGATGTCTTAAGAGATATTATTAAGATAGATGTTACTAGTAAAGCAGGACTTTTATCTTTATTCCAAGATTATGAAGAAGCTAGACGCGAATATGATCAGATTAAATATGCTTTAAAGATGGTTAAACAAACTGGTTATGGTGTTGCTACTCCAACGCTTTCTGATATGAAATTAGATACACCTGAGATTATTAAACAAGGACCTAGATATGGAGTTAAACTTAAGGCTGTCGCACCATCTATTCATATGATTAGAGTTGATGTTAATTCTACTTTTGAACCTATTATTGGTAGTGAAGTTCAGAGTAAAGAGTTAATTGATTACTTAATGAGAGATTATGAAAATAATCCTAGTGAGATATGGAAGAGTGAAATATTTGGTAGAAGTTTAGATAATATTGTTCAAGAAGGAATACAAGCGAAGATTAATTCTATGCCAGATAATATTAGATATAAATTACAACAGACTTTAACTAAGGTTGTTAATAAAGGATCTAACAACATGATTGCTATAGTTCTCTAACTGAGAACTTTTTTTGTGTCTATAATAATATTAGAATGTTCTATTAGATGTAAATAATCTTTTAGACTTAGAGTATCCACATCTATTTTACTTTTAAATTCTGGAAAGTCTGTTTCATCTATTAGTTTTAGATATATTTTTATTTTATCTTTAATAACTACTCTCAAATCTACTTCTTCTGAGAAATCAAAGGTGTCTATTTTCTCTACTTTTAAAATAGTCCCTACAATATTATGATGATAAACATCTACTTCGTAAAATCCTGGTTCTAATAGATGATATTTATGATTATAATTTAAAAAGATATGTTTAATTTTAGATATTATTTCTTCTTCTGTTAGACTCTTTAAATTAACTGGTAATATTAAATAATATAAAGTATCAGATTTTATTATTAACTTCATGAAACTTCACCTATTATAGAGTATGAAAAAAGACTTAAATCGTGTCGACGCTTAAGTCTTCTATTGTTTTCATTACTTTATCTTTTCCTTCTTTAGTAACACTTGAGAAAATTACTAAGTCATCTCCTACTACTAAATCAAGGGTATCTGTAATCTGTTTTTTACATTTATCTTTTTTACTTGCTCCTATTTTATCGGCTTTAGTCGCTACTATAGTTACAGGAAGATTATAGTATTTTAAGAAGTTATACATCAAGACATCATCTTCAGTTGGTTTATGACGAAAATCTACAATCATAAAGACTCTTTTTAACTGTTTTCTAGTCTCTAAATATTCTTCTATCATTTTACCAAATTTTTCTCTTCTTTTTTTACTTACTTCGGCATAACCATAACCTGGTACATCTATTAGATAGAACTCTTTATTTACTTCATAGAAGTTAAGGGTTTGGGTTTTTCCAGGATGAGATGAAGTTCTAGCAAGGTTTTTTCTTCCTAAAAGTGTATTGATAAAACTACTTTTACCAACATTACTACGTCCTACTAAAAGAAACTCACTTTTCATATCTTCAGGATATTGACTACGACGGGTAGCCATAATCTTAAGTTCGGCACTAGTTATTTTCATGTTTACTCATCTCTTTCTTTATATAGTTTTCTGTTGCATAATCAATATCAGAGATTAAGGCTTCGGCTTCATCAATCGATGATAGTCTTGCTCCACTTGCCATAGCATGACCTCCACCATTATATTTTTCGGCGATTTTATTAATCTCTGGTCCTCTACTTCTAATATTGACACGAACATTATTGTTTTTAACATCTTCGGTTACGATAATCCAAACTAAGACTTCATCTATAAAGTTAAAGTTATTAATCATATTTCCTGCTGAGGCACTATCGGCTTTAAACTTAGTAATAATGTCATTAGTTAAGATAATATAGGCAACACCATTTTCTGTTACTTTCATATTTAAAGAGATAAAGCCTTCTAGTCTTACTTCTTTTAAAGGCCTTAAATATAGGTTTGTATAAATATCTGATAGTTTAAGAGGATATTTAGATAGGTATGTACTTACAAGATTAAAAGTTTTAGAGGTAGAACTATCAAATAGGAATCTATTTGAGTCTGATACTAGTCCATAGTATAAAAGTTTTGCTATCTCACTATTACATTTTAACTTAGTCTTAAGTAATAGTTCCATTAGAATTTCAGATGTACTGCTAGCACTATCATCTATGTATTCTATTCCACCAAAATCTTCTATAAAAGGATGATGGTCTATTTTAATAGTCTGTCTTGCTTTACTATAATCTTTATAATCTATTCTTTTTTTATCTGGGGTATCTAAAACTATTAGAAGAAAGTTATCAAGGTCTTCTAATTTATCTAATTTTCCCATATAGGAAAACTTTGAAGAACCATTACCTACAGCATAAACATTCTTATTAGGAAATGTTAATTTAATAGATTCTTTTAAGGCAAGCTGGCTAGCTAGGGCATCAGGATCTACTCCTATATGTCTTGCAATTACAATTGTATTATATTTTTTTATCTCTTTATATATTTTTTTAAACATAACTTCATCCAATCTAACTAATTAATTTAAGCGTATCTAGAGCGATCATAAGCTCTTCATCTGTTGGAACTACATAAACAGGGATAGTAGAATCATCACTACTAATCTTTTTAAATTCTCCCATTACTTTGTTAGCTTCACTATCTAGTTTTACACCAAGACATGCTAAGTTTTCACAAACTTTCTTTCTAAATGGCTCACTGTTTTCACCTAGTCCTGCAGTAAAGCAGATAACATCGGCTCCTCCTAGTAGGACATAATACTCTGCGATATAGTTAGTAGCAGTTCTTGTATATTTAAGGAAAGCACGTCTTGCCTTAGCTTTCTTTTCTTCATCATCACTATCCATAGCACTTACTATATCTCTCATATCACTACTTATTTCACTAAGTCCAAGTAGTCCTGATTTTTTATTTAAATCATCTATTACTTCTTTAGCATTTAATCCTTCTTGTTCCATAACATAGGTAATAATAGAAGGGTCAACATCACCACTTCGTGTTCCCATCATTATACCTGCTAAAGGTGTGAATCCCATTGAAGTATCAACACACTTACCATCTTTAATAGCAGTAATAGAACCACCATTACCAACATGGCAACTAATTATTCTTAAATCATCTCTACCAAGTTTTTCACTGATGGTTTTAGCGATATATCTATGACTTGTTCCATGAAAACCATATTTTCTAACACCATGAGCTTTATACCAGAAATAAGGTACTGGGTAAAGGTATGCTTCCTCATCCATAGTTTGATGAAAAGCTGTATCAAATACTCCTACCATAGGAATATTTGGTAATACTTCTCTAAATGCTTCTATTCCTAGTACATTAGCAGGATTATGAAGAGGAGCAAAGTCTTTAAAAGCGGTTAAGTCATTAACTACTTCATCTGTTATTAAGCATGACTCTTTATACTTATCTTTACCATGAACTAAACGATGTCCTACTCCATCAATTTCATCTAGTGATTTAATAATATTAAGAGTAACTAATTTATCAAGTAAAATTTTAACAGCATCAGTATGAGTTGCTAGTTCTGCTTCTGTTTTAATTTTTTCTCCGTTATATTTAATAGTATAACTACTACCATCTATACCAATACGTTCAAATAGTCCACTGGCAATTACTTTTTTATCATCCATATCAAAAAGACTAAACTTCAAAGAACTACTTCCTGCATTAATAGATATTATTTTCATATATATTCCTTCTTTCTTTAAATCTACTAGTATTATACTATAGATTATAAATTTTTCAAAGTATTAGGCAAGAAAGTTCATAATAAGAGCCGTTATTAAGTCCTTTTCTTTAGGATTTGATTCTGCTATTAAAAGAGTTAAGGCAGTTAAAGTGTTATTATCAATTACAAGGTTATTATCTTTATAGAGCATATTATAGTAGTTTAGAAAGTAGATAAACATAGTTGCGGCTATACGTTTATTACCATCTATAAAGGCATGATTTTTAACTGTCAGATATAAGAAGTTAGCAGCTTTTTCTTCAGTAGTTTTATATAGTTCTTCTCCATCAAAAGTTTAATAAATAGTTTCTATAATAGCTTTAAAACCATAATCTCGTTCTAAAGCAAAGATATCACTGCTTTCATTAAATTTAAGGGTATTTATTACATTCATGCATTCTTCATAATCTATCTTTTTTAAGCTCTTATTAGTTCCTTTTACTTTTAGAGTTTTATGGTCATAGTCATCTAATAAATCTAAAGCCTTAGTATATGATGTTATTACTTTTAATACGCCTTTAGCATCCTTATCTTCTAGTCTATCATCTAATCTATTTGCAATATCTATTAGTTCAATAGTTTTTTCTAGAGCTTTAAGTCTTTTCTCATTAATGGCATAACCTTTAATTAGATAATCTTTTAATATTTTATTAGCCCATTTTCTAAAGGCAACACCATTTTTTGACTTAACACGATATCCAACAGAAATAATTACATCAAGATTATAGAAAGTAACAGGTTTATCTGAATTAGGAATGTGCAATTTTTGCACATTTGTCTTCTTGTCTAGTTCTCCTTCTTTAAAAATATTATTTATATGTCTTGTTATAACAGTTCTATCTTTATCAAATAGTTCTGCCATTTGCATTTGATTTAACCAAACAGTCTCATCTTTCATATTTACTTCTAATTTTATATTTTGATTATCAAAGATAACAATTTCATTTTTCATTTCTTAATCCTCCTCTATTTTCTTTATTTTATTTGTTAAATTTTTCTTTTCTATTAGTTTTTTAAGCGAATCTTCTAAGGCTTTAATTCTCTTATCATGTTCTAATACTAAGTTATTTATGTATTTTTGTTCAAGTAGATTACTGGATATACTTTTTCTCATTGCTACAAAAGCATCCATTATCTGTATACTAATCTCTTCTGCAACAGGGGTTCTAAGTATTGCTGCTAACATTGCTACGCCTTGTTCTGTAAAGACATACGGTAG
>CALVUY010000080.1 GCA_944363705.1 uncultured Bacilli bacterium
CCCGGATATAAAATCATCTAAAGAGTAGATAGTTAAGGTTTTATTACTGTTCTCACCAACCACAGTATCTCTTAAATAAAATTACTTAACATTGTCTCTTGTCATCGACTTGATTTTATTATAGGCAATATTTTTGATTTTTACAAGTGTTTTTATTTAGTTTCTATTATTAATTTAATAGCTGTCCTCTCTTCTCCATCAATTGCTATATCTGTAAATGCTGGTATGCAAACGATATTTTTGCCTGCTGGAGCTAGAAATCCTCTTGCTATTGCTACGGCTTTAATCGCTTGATTTAGAGCTCCTGCTCCTACTGCTTGTATTTCTACACTGCCATTTGCTCTAAAAACATTGGCTAGTGCCCCTGCTACTGAATTAGGGTTTGATTTTGATGAAACTTTTAGTGTTTCCATAATTTTATCATCCTTTCTTTTCAAAATTATTGTATGAACATTATTTAAAAGAAAGAACAAAAAAAGAGTATTTAACCAATGTTATTAACTCTTTAAAATAAACTTTCTATCTCTTCTTCTTTTGGAGCAGTTGATGTTTGTCCAACTTGTGGTACACTCTCTGTAACTACTGGTGTTACAACATCTTGGTTTGAAACTGCTATAGATACATTATCATTAGATTTCTCTATTGTTGGCATTTCAACCTGAGGTGTAGAAACTATAGGTGTCTCTATTGAATTAGTAGAGCTTTCTTCTTTTACATTTGGAACTACATTTTCTGAAGAAGCAGTATTTACAATAGGAATACTTTGTGTGTTCTCTAATGGATTAGCCCCACCATAAATAGGACGATGTTGATCCCCTTCCACATCTATTTTTTGAATTACAGGATTCGCTCCCCCATATATAGATTTTTGTGTCTCTATTGAAGGTTTTGGTTCCTCATTTACTATTGTTACAGCAGGAGCAGAAGATACCTCTGTTGGTAATGAAGCAGTAACTACATTACTACTATCATTAACATTAGAAGGATTAATAATAGGCCCTTCTACTTTAGGTTGTTCAACTAGTGAAGAAACTGACGTAATATTATCTTGTGAAACAGAAGGTGTTTGATTACTTACATCTGGAGCAACTACATTTGGTGTCTCAATAACTACTGGATTAACACTCTCATTAGCAGGAACAGTAGGCTCAGAAGAAACTTCAAGAGCTGGACTAACCTGTACATTATTATTTTCTAATGATATACTTGGTTCACTCTGTTGAACCATAGAAGGTGCAGAAACTATTTCTGGATTTGCAACTGCAGGACCAGCAGCAACATTAGCAACTTCTGGATCAGTTGAAGGTGTAACATTTAAATCAGCAGTAGTAACTTGATTATCAACTACTGATGAATCTGATGATGCTACCGCTTCCACATTTTTATCTTCTTTAGATTTTTTATCTTTCTTACTACCAGTTGCAATAAAAATAATTAATGCAATTAAAAGTAATAAAACCCCTCCTGTAATTAACATTCCTGGAATTGATATAAAAAAACTTAAATCAAAATTGGCTAGTATCATAATAACTTCCATCTCCCTTATCTTATATATTAAATCATAACAAAAAAAGACTTAAAAAGCAAATCTTTTTTACAAAGCTAGACAAATGGTGTAAAGTTTTTAAAATAGCCTTCTTGAGGAACTATAGTAAAATTTAATATTTCCTTAGTTGTAGGATGAGCAAATTCTAATTTGTATGCGAATAAAGCAAGAGGATATTTCCCTTTATTTCCGTATTTTTCATCACCTAACAATGGATGATTATGATATGCAAATTGTACTCTTATTTGATGATGTCTTCCTGTTTCAAGATTTATTTTGACAAGACTATTATTATCATTAACAGCAAGAACCTGATAATTAAGACTAGCAAGCTTACCATCTTTACTATTACTAACCTCACTACGGTACCCTACTCTTTTTAAATAATCTTGATATTTACCATTACTATCTAATATTCCTTTACAAACAGCAAGATAAGTCTTTTTAAACTCCCTATTTCTAATTTGTTCTGATAATCTTCTAGCAGCTTTACTAGTCTTTGCAAAAACCATAATTCCACCGACATTTTTATCAAGGCGATGAACAAGACCTAAATAGACATTACCTGGTTTATTGTATTTTTCTTTAATATACTTTTTTAAAATAGTTAACATATCAGGAGTATTAGTTCCATCACTTTGACTTAACACCCCTACTTTTTTCTCTACTACTAATAAATGATTATCTTCATATAAAATATTAATCATAACTTTCCCATCTTCCATATATACCACAAGGTAATATTAAGTTATTGTCTGTTATTTTAAGACCTATCTCACTACTACTAACAATTCCTTTATATTTTTTGTTTATTGTTGTAAGTAATAAGTTTTCTAAAGATGTTTTAGATAGTCCTGTTGTGTAAGAGTTAATGATAAAGAATAGTGGTTTATCACTTAATATTTCAAGGCATAGATTAACAAGATTAGTTAAATCTTTTTCTATATCCCAAACCTCTCCATTAGCACCTCTTCCATAACTAGGAGGATCCATAACAATAGCATCATACTTATTTCCACGTCTAATTTCTCTTTTAACGAATTTAACAACATCATCTACTAAATAACGAATAGGTTTATCTTTAAGTCCTGATGATATTACATTTTCTTTACAAACTTCTACCATACCTTTAGATGAATCTACATGGGTAACTGATGCTCCTGCTTTTAAACAAGCGACTGAGGCTGCTCCAGTATAACCAAAAAGATTTAAGACTTTAGTATGTCTTTTAGATTTAGTTATTTTATTCATCATATATTCCCAATTAACTGCTTGTTCAGGGAATATTCCTGTATGTTTAAAGCCCATTTGTTTAATATTAAGTGTTAAATCTTTATAATTAATAGTCCAAGTACTAGGAATCTTTCTTAAGTTTTCCCAGTGTCCTCCTCCTTTATTAGAACGATAGTATACTGCATCTATCTTACCTTTATATTTTTCTAATAAATTACCATTATCCCAAATAACAGTAGGGTCAGGTCTAAGTAAAATATATTTACCCCAACGTTCTAACTTTTCACCATTTGAAGCATCTATAAGTTCATAATCTTTAAAATTATTAGGTGTTACCATTTAATCACATCCTTACATCAATTATACATCATTATTTATTTATTTTTTCTAAAACTTTTACTTTACCCTGAAACAAGTATTCAGCTTTACATAAATCTTCTTCACTAAACACCGGATTCCAATATGCTGATGATACCTCATACATTTCTTTAGCAGTTAATTCATCATCTGGAATAAAACTATCACTTGATTTAAACAAATTACCTGTTACTGATACTCTATATAAAGTTAAATTTCTTCCACCATTTAATTGTTCTTTCCAGAAATTTAGACTCTCTTTATCTGCTAACCAAATAGAGTGTAACCTACTAGGTAGTTTAGGATTATTTTCTTTTCTATATTTTTCTAACATTAATTCTCTATTATACATATTAGCATTTGTTATCATGTCACTTGAAGCTTTTAATAGATCTGTAATAGTTTCTAAATCAACATTTTCTATACCTATATCATCTAAATATTTATCTATAATTCTTTCTAAAGGAACTAAACCATTTTTATATTCAACAGCGGTACTAAATTTATCAATAATACTACTATAATAAGAGTCAAAATTGTCATCTACTACAAGTTCATTACCTACTTGCCACTTATCATCATAAATACCTAATTTGTGATAATGATACATAACTTTATCTTTTACTTCCATAATATCCCCCACTTTTTTGCTATATTATAATACATATGGGGAAATTTGGCAAAGAAAAATAGCATTACATTATTTAAATAACGCTATCTTCAAACCTTCTTCCATATTTATTTTAGTAGGCACAATATATTTAGCATCTACTTTATGAGATATTAAATTAGTTATTACTTTCATCGCTCTTGAACCATCAAACCATAATGGATTGTCACTGTTTTCTCTTATTTTATTAAGTGATGTAACTAAAGCATCTTTATCATAAGTATCACTCATATCTATTGTTAGCATATATTTTTGATTATCGTCTTTATATAAAGTATTATCAAGTAAATCATATTTTGCATTATTATACCAATACAGATGATCTCCACCTGCTAGTATTAAAATATCAGCTTTAATTTCTAAATCTCCAATTAAGTCATCTACATAACTATATACTTCATCAAAAGTACAAGTTGGAACATCATCTTTTAAACTATTAAATTTGCTTGTAATATCAACAACTCCAAAATCATAATACTTTTTATCAATAACATTTCCATTATTAACAAAGATTAGCTCAATTGAACCTCCTCCACCAATAAATATACAAATATTACCATTATATTTTATATTATTATAGCATCCTAAAGCAGTATACATAGCTTCATTTTCTTGAGATACTACTTCAATTTCTAGGTTAAATTTTTCTTTTAATACTTTATTAATTTCGTCTAATTCTTCTTTAGTTATATTTCTAAAGATACTACAACCATAAATATGAATATTTTTAGTATATTCTAAAGCATTTTTAATAACATCATATAATTTATCTAAATCAGAAAATGATATTCTATTTTCTTTTTTATAATTTTTCTTAAACTCTATAGTTATATTATTTTCTTTAACTAAATTACTATTTTCATAAATATGTGTTTTAGTATTATTACTTCCTATTTCAATTATTGCAATTTTCTTATCCATATCATTACCTCTATACTTAAGATAAGTATACTATACTTTTAGCTTTAACTGGAGAAAAATTTCTCTTAATTAAGTTAAATTTTTTCTTTTAGACTTTTTAGTAAAAGCATCTTCAATTCCTAAGTATTTTGATATAGTTTCAATATTAAAATCAGATAAATTTTCAGTAATAAAAACCATTTTATCAAAAATAGTATCGTCATCTTCTTCTTTTTCTAGTACACTATCTGCTAAATAACTGTCTGTCAAATACTGATATCCGTTTAATACTAGTAATCCATTTTTTATAAACTCTATTGTATAGTAATCACATTCATCATCAATTTTTTTACCGAAATCACAATCTTTTATTATTAAAGATTGTAATTCATCTATAGGCTTTCCTGCTTCTAAAAAAATATTAATTAAGTTTTCTACACATTCATTTGTCGCTTCTGTTGCCTTCTTAAGCAATTCTACTTTATCTTCTCTAATTATATTACCTTTTTTATTATATCTACACATGTCAAGAAGAATTCCAAATAAATCATAATATTTACCAAAATTATTTTTATTTCTATTTTCAATAACACTTTTTATTATATTTTCATCAAATCCAATACTAATTAAGTGAAAGGCAGCGACTCTTTCATAGTATATTGATGGAAATTCTAATAAAGAAAATGGTGGCATATCTTTTTGCAAAGAAACATAATGTATAAATTCGTGAACAAACGAAATAAAGACATTAATTGTTCCATCAGTAGTTACTTTAATTTTCCTGATACCATCATCATCTATAAAGCATTTAGAATTATCTTTACCATCTTTACTTTCTTCAAATATTATTCTATTATTATTCTTTAAATCAATATATATTTCTTTCCACTCTTTTGGTGCTTTTATTTTATCTAAGAAACCAAAAAATATATTTTCAAGATCTTCTAAAGAGAATTTTTGTAACTTATAATTTGAATTTTTAGATGAAATTAGGGAATTTTCAAAAATAAATCTTACAATTTTAGTTAGCATATGGAGTTATAACAAGACTCCATTTTTCTAACC
>CALVUY010000081.1 GCA_944363705.1 uncultured Bacilli bacterium
TATGGTGGAAAAGCATTTTTATCATCTTCTAAGACGACAAGATTAAACTTCTTTAATAGTCCATCTGTTGCAAAAGCATCTACGACATCACTTTCATTATTCATTAAAGCTGTGTATCTTGGACTACCATCTATTCCAATAATATCTTTAAAATTATAAGAATATACACTACTAACTCTATTTAATCCATCTTCTCTATTGATAAATTCAAGACTTGGACTGATTACTAAATTACTTGAAACACGAGATAAATCACTCATTGTCTTTAGGTTATAAAGATTAGCAGTTTCCTGTTTAACTGCAAGTGTATAAGTATTATTAAATCCCATTTGATTTAATACTTTAATATTATATTTACTATCTAAATCACTCTTAACAGTATTATAAACTTTTTCTATATCAGTAATAGGCTCATAATTTAGAGTATCTCCATAGACAGTACCTGTATAGTCTATATATAAATCAATATCTCCTCTTTTTAAAGCTTCAAAGCATACTTGAGTACCACCTAAATTACAATTTTCTACTACATCATAATCTGTTTTATCTTTAATCGCATCACTTACCATATAGCAAAGAACATTTTGTTCTGTAAAGTCTTTACTGCCTACGACAATAGCATTGTCATTTTTATTTGATGAAAAAGATGTATAACCAAAGATTATGATTAAGATGATAGCAGTTACTATTAAGATAATCTTTTGATGGAATCTTTTTTTCTTTAATAATTTCTTATCTAAGTCACTACCTTTTTGAAGACTTATAGGAGTTACTAATTTTTCAACTATACCAATGATATAATCAACTGCTAAAGCAAGTAGACATGCTGGTATTGCCCCTGCTAGTATTTGATAGTTATTAACAGTCCTAATACCTGAGAAAACAAGATAACCTAGACCTCCACCTCCGATGAAAGCAGCCATTGTCATTAGTCCTACTGCTGTAACAGCACTTATTCTAATACCTGCCATAATTACTGGTAAAGCTAGAGGTATTTGAATTTTGTAAAGTATTTGCCATTTAGTTAGTCCTATACCAGTTGCAGACTCTATCATATTACTATCTATATTACTAATACCTGTATAAGTGTTCTTAATAATTGGTAATAAGGAATATAAAACAACCATTACAATCGCTGGGGTTGTACCTATTCCAAGAAAAGGAATGGCAAAACCAAGTAAAGCCATACTAGGTATCGCTTGAATAACACTTGCAACTCCTAAGACAGGTTTATTTATCTTTTTAACATAACTTATTAAAATACCAATAGGAACACCTATTACAATAGCAAGTAAGACTGATAGAAAAGTTAATTCAATATGTTCTATTAGTAAAGATATGATTTGATCTATATTATTACCAATATATTCTAAAAAATCCATTACTCATCACTCCCTTCTAGAAATTGACTACTTAAGGAAGTAAGAAGACTACCTCTTGTAATTAAGCCTTGTAAAATTCCTTTAGAATTAATTACAGGAATAGTAGTTGTTTTAGCATTATTAACAACATTTAAAACATCTACAAGAGAATCTGTTTCTTTAACACTAATAGAGTTTTTAGATATATAGTTACTAGCACTCTTCTTCAAATCAGAATCTTTTGATAACTCATCTATAATAATAGAACCTAAATATTTTTTCTTACTATCTACAACCATTAAGGTATCTACTTTTAGATTTCTCATTTTAGTAAGACATCTAAATAAAGATAAGTTTTCACGACAAGTTACAGGATTTTTTAACATAATATCTTTTACTTTAATAAACTCAGGTGATGTCCATATTCTTTTAGGTCCTACAAAGTCACTAACAAATTTATTTTTAGGATGTTTTAAAATATTTTCAGGTGTATCATACTGAATAATATGTCCTCCATCCATAATACAGATTTTATCGGCTATTTTAATCGCTTCATCCATATCGTGAGTAACAAAGACAATAGTCTTTTTAAATTTCTCCTCTATCCTCAAAAGTTCGTCTTGTAAAGAGTTTCTAGTCATAGGATCCAAAGCTGAAAAAGGCTCATCCATAAGTATTATAGATGGATCAGTTAAGAAGGCTCTTGCAACTCCTACTCGTTGTTGTTGTCCTCCTGATAATTCTGTTGGATATCTATCTAAATAAGATAGATCTAGTCCTACCATATTCATCATTTCTTTTGTCTTTTTATTAATTTCATCCTCTGGCATCTTCTTCAATCTTGCAATTAAGTCAATATTTTCTCTAATTGAAAGATGAGGAAAAAGACCTGTCTGTTGTATAACATAACCAATATTTCTTCTTAGTTCAATAACATTTTTATTAGTAATATCTTCTCCATCTATTAAAATATGTCCTTTAGTAGGATTAATTAATCTATTAATCATCTTTAAAGTTGTAGTTTTTCCACAACCACTCTCTCCTATTAGACAAACGATGTTACCTGTTTCTATTTTAAAAGAAATATTAGAAAGAACATTAGTATTTTTATATTTTTTAAAAACATTTTTAAATTCTATCATTATACTACCCCTTTTTAATAAAATATTTTACTGTTTATTTCTTTACTTAAATTATCTACAAAGTATTTAGCATCTTCCCTACTTCCTACGGCAAGTCCATAATGAATAGGAATAGCATATTTTGGTTTAATTGTATTAGCAAGTTCTACTGCTTCTTCCCTATTCATTGTATAAGTTCCTCCTACTGGTAAGAAGATGACATCTGCATTAAGTTCTTTTAACTCTTCTATTACATCAGTATCTCCTGGTATGTAGTAAGTAATATCATTTAAAGTTAAAAGATAACCAACATATCTAGCATCTTTTGGATGATAATCACGTCCTATATTATAAGAAGGTACTGTTTTAAAAGTTATATTATCTAGATTATAAGTCTTATTAAGTTCTACTTCTAATAAATTAAAACTCTTATCTAACTTTTCAATAACACAAGATGGTCCAACTATTATAGTCTTTTCATTTGCAATATTATTAATTGAATCTATATCTAAATGGTCCCAATGTGGATGAGTTATGAAAATATAGGCGGCATTGTTTATTTTTTCTTTAATATCATAAGGATCAAAATAGATAATTAAGCCATCACTAATCTTAATACTACTTTGACAATTTATAGAAATATTGTCTATTTCTTTAAGCATACTTTCCACTTCCTCTACCTTATTAATTATATCAATTTCTCTTAATATTTGGAATAAAAGAATAAAAAAAGTTCATATTAAAGATGAAAGGAATGATTTAAATGGATGAAAGTTTAGAAATTGTTAATCATATTTATAAAGATAGCGAAATGGCTATTTCCACTTTAACTAAGCTTAGTAATACTTTAGAGAAGAAGGATAATAAGATTAAAGATACTGTTGAAGATATCATTAAAGGTTATGAAAGATATTTTAAAGATGCTAAAAAGATATTAAATAAGAATAACTGTAAAAAAGAAAAAAATGGTCTTGTTTCTAAAGTTATGGCTAACATGGGTATTGATAAAGAAGTTAGGGATGATAATAGTGACTCTGCCATGGCTGATATGCTTATTAAAGGTGTATCTATGGGTAGTATTGATTTAGAGAAGAAGTTAGCGAAGTATAAAGATAAAGAAATAGATGATAAAGTCTTAGAACTTGCTAATGACTTCAAAGATTTTCAAGATGATATTATTAAAAAATTAAAAGAATATTTGTAAAAGAAAACTACTGAGCATTTAAGTTCAGTAGTTATTTTAAAGCCCTCTTTAAAAGATGAGGTGTTTCTTCTCCTATTTCTCCACCAATATTAGAATATTTATCAGTAAGAATAATATCGCCTTGTTCTATTAAGTCTCCCGTACTATCAAAGTAAATTGTATTACTGGCAGGATCTACAATAGTATCACCACATTTAGCATAGGCATGGTAATGTCCTCCTACAAAGATATTAGGTACATAACTTACAATAGCATCATACTCTTCATTTTCTCTAACAAACTCTAAAGTTCTATCAAAACACTCACCAGCTAGTTTTTTATTAAAAATGTATGATGATTTAGTATCTTTAAAATATTCACTTGCTTTTCCTAATCTAATAGTTCCAACCGTTGTTTCTAATATCATTTTATCTTTATCATTAGTTACTTTATTTATAAGTGGAACATCTTCTAATTTAATTAAAGGATTAGATGATAAAGCTTCATAAATACACTCATTTAATAAAGCTTGTTGGTTACATTTTTTTTGCTTTAATACTAGCCTTATATCATCTTTTTGATATTTAGATAACTCTACATAGTTGTAGATAAAGTTATCTTGTAGTTTAGATAGTTCTTTATAAGGTAAATTATAGTGAATTGCAAGATGTTTTAAATACATCACTACTTGCTCTACCACCCTTTTATCAGCCTTTCTCATTACTTCTTCTTTAAATTCATAATCACCCATAACCTCATCCCCTTTTGATGGCTACATTATATCATATTTTTACAAAAAAAGAAAGTCCTAGTTGGACTTATTGTTAAGTATAAAGTTATAAGAATCTCTACACATATCTTCTATACCATATTCTGCTTTAAATCCTAGTTCTTTATAAGCTTTAGTAGGATCTGCGTAACATGCTGCTATATCACCAGGACGTCTATCTACTATTTTATATGGTACTTCAACATTATTTACTTTTTCAAAAGTATTAACTAAATCTAGGACACTATAACCTGTTCCTGTTCCTAAGTTATAGTACTCTATTCCTTTAAAGTTGACACTCTTCTCTAATGCTTTTAAATGTCCTTTAGCAAGATCAACTACGTGGATATAGTCTCTTACTCCTGTACCATCATGAGTATCATAGTCATTTCCAAAGACACTTAAAATAGGTAACTCTTTATTTGCAACTCTAACAATATATGGCATTAAATTATTTGGTATACCATTAGGTTTTTCTCCTATTAAGCCACTCTTATGAGATCCTATTGGATTAAAATATCTAAGTACAATTATAGATAAATCTTTATCGGCTTTAGAAACATCAGCAAGGATTCTTTCTATCATCAATTTAGTTGTACCATAGGGGTTTGTTGTAGATAGTGGAAAATCTTCTTTAATTGGCAATTCCTTAGGTGAACCATAAACAGTTGCACTTGATGAAAAGACAAAATTATGACAGTTTTCTTCTTTCATAACTTCTAATAATGTAAGGGTTGAATCTAAATTATTACGATAATACTTTAATGGTTCACTAACTGATTCTCCTACTGCTTTGTATCCTGCAAAATGGATAACGGCATCTATTTTATTTTCTTTAAATACAGCACTAACTTTTTCTTTATCACAGGCATCAATCTCATAAAATTTAGGTCTTTTAGAAGTTATTTCTTCTATTTTATCTAAAACATCAATACTAGAATTAGATAAATTATCAATAATAACAACTTCATAGTTTTCATTTAATAGTTCTACACAGGTATGACTTCCAATAAAGCCCAAACCTCCTGTTACTAATATCTTCATTTTATCATCCTCCTCATATATTTATGATATCACACATATAATGATATAGAAAAGAAAATTTGCAAAATTCACTTGACGAAGTGAGAAAACAGTGATAATATAGTATCAGTTTTAAAGAAAGACCTATGTAGCTGCGCTCGTAGCTCAGTTGGATAGAGCGTTTGGCTACGAACCAAAAGGTCAGGGGTTCGAATCCCTTCGAGCGCACCATTATATCGGGAAGTGGCTCAACTTGGTAGAGCACTTGGTTTGGGACCAAGGGGTTGCAGGTTCAAATCCTGTCTTCCCGACC
>CALVUY010000082.1 GCA_944363705.1 uncultured Bacilli bacterium
AAAAATACAAAAAAAGACAGTAATTTCAACAATTATTGTCTTTTTGTCTTATAAATTATTTTGTCCTATAACGCGAACAACAACAATCCGTCTAATGCGAATGGTGTGCGGCATTTCCTTTTAAACCTAGCATTATAGGTATAACTTATATAGAATAGATAAAAGGAACAGGTAATTTCCTTGTGTTAAACACTAAAGACTAGATAGATAATAGAATTGTAAATATTTATGAAACTATTTATACACTATCTGATCCTATAAAACTAAAGGAAAGGTTAGTCCAATAGTTTATGTCAAGTATAATAGTAAATTTATGTAAACTATATAAATTTACAAATATGCTTGATTTTTTTTTGGTTCTTCGACATTAAAGGGTGCTGAGTAAATTTTCAGTATTCTTTTTTATACCAAAAAAAAGACATCATAACACAAACCTGCTATAATGTTTTAAAAGAATAAAAAATACAGAATAGAGGGTGTTGTGATGTCTATAAATAATTCTATATTAAAATTACTAAATATGAAAGATAAAAATTTAAATTTTACTGAGAATTTTGTTGAAGAAAGAAATATAAAGAATAGAAGATCATTAGTCATAAAAGCATTTTTAGATAAAAATCCTAATTGTTGTCCTAAATGTGGATGTGTAGATAATATAAAGAAAAATGGTACTATTACTCTCAAGCCTATAAAAATACCAAGCATTTCAGGATTGAATAGTTATTTAGAAATAACAAAACAATTATATAGATGTAATAACTGCAAACATAAGATAACTCCTCAAACTGATGAAGTTGACTATAGATGTAGAATTAGTAATAATACTAAACATTCAATAATAATGTTTGCAAAAGAAACAATTACTTATAAGTTTATTGCAAAGCTTCACAATGTAAGTGATAAAACAGTTCAGAGGCAAGTTAATAAAATATATGATAAAGATAAATTATATAAAAATTATATTCCAATAAATATATGTATTAATGAATTCACTTGTAAAAAGAAAACAATGGCATTTAATATATGTGATGCAGAAACTGGTAAAACATTAGATTTAGTAGAAGATAGAACAACAGAAAATTTAAATAAATATTTTAGTTATTATTTAAGTGAGAACAAACTAAAAGTAGAAAATGTAGTTATGGATATGTATAAGCCATATATAAAATTAGTACAAGATAATTTCCCTAATGCAAATATCATTATAGATATGTTTCATATTGTACAACTAATTAGTAGAAGTCTTAATAAAACTAGAGTGCAAGCGATGAAAAAAGATAAAGCTAATTATAGGAAAATAAAAAGATATGGAAAATTGTTATTAAAAGCCAGATTAGAACTTGATTGTAGTAAATGGAGAAAGTTTCTATGTTTTAAAAATTTAATGACAGAAGTCGATGTAGTTGATTATATATTAAATGAAAATGAAGAATTAAAAAACACATATGATTTATATCAAAATCTTTTATATGCATTACAAAGAAAAGATTATATACTATTTAAAGAAATGATAGACAAAGAATATAGTGGAATTTCTACATATATGCAGACTTCACTTAATACTTTAAAAGAATTTTGCCCATATATAAAAAATGCAATGGAACAGCCATATAGTAATGGTGTTATGGAAAGAAATAATAATACTTGTAAATTGATAAAACGTATTGGTTTTGGATATAGAAATTTTGATAATTTCAAAGCTAGAATTTTAATTATTACTAATCTTTTTAGACCTGCAAAAAAGAATGCTGAAAATTTACTCAGCACCCTTTAATATCGAAGAACCGAAACTTCATATTGATAGTTTCTTTAATTTTATATAAAAAAAGCGTCGTAAGACGTTTTAATAAGCAACTATAGATAAGAGTATTAAAGCACTATTATGTATTGCATGCATTATAATAGATGGATAAATACTTTTTGTATCATAATAAGTTAAAGCAAAGAAGAATCCTAGACTACCATATGGAATTATATATAAATATTCTAATATATTGCCACTTCCTATTACATGTAGCAGGCCAAAAATAAATCCAGAGGAGAAAGCATAAACCCACTTATTTTTAAACAACATACTTACACCTTTTCTAAATGTTAATTCTTCAGCAATTGGAGCAAGGATTCCTGCTGTAAATAACATTAAATAAGGAGTTGATGATACTAAAGATTGTACTGCCTGCTCATTACTAGAAGTATTTAAAGTAGTTATATAACTAATAGCAATATTAGAGATACACATTATCATTAATCCTATAAACCAATATTTAAATGCTGTATCCATATTAATTTTTAAATTTTTCCTAAAGTTTTTAAATTCTATCTTTAAATCTTTAAAATATAGAATAATTAACACTAATACTAGCAGTATATCTACAAAAGTATTTACCAAAGCTAAATCAACTTCTGTATAATTATTAACATCAATATTAAATAATGCTATTGGTATTATCTGCAAATAACTACTGAAATAAAATATCAGAAATGCTAATAATCCTTTACATATCTCTAGCATTCTTTTTTTACTAATAACCTTCTTATTATTTTCTTGAATAGGTATCTCTTCTTTAGTTAAATTTTTTTTCTTCATTTATATCACCTACTATATAATAATATCATAGTTTAAGAAGAATTAGTATTGTTTCTTAATTTTTTATCTATAAGGAAATTACGTTTATTTTATATAGTGCACTTAAGTTACAAGAAAGAGGGTTCGTCATATGGAAATATATAGAGCATATAAATTTAGATTATATCCAACAGATAAACAAAAATATTAATACATAAGACTTTTGAATGTAGTAGTTTTGTTTATAACTATTATCTAAATTATCAAAAAGAATACAGAGAGCATTTAATTTATGTAAAGTTCCTACAATATTCTAAGTAGTTTAGATAAAATAAGATAGCAAAGTATTAAAGTTACTAAGGGTGTAAAAATTTTTTGTGGGTAAATAGTAGTTAATGATATATTTCATCAACTACTATTTTTTCTATTTCACTCCAATGATCACTTTCATACATACATCTTAATGCAATCATATAATTAGCACCTTCAACACTCCATCTCATTCCTGCTTGTTTTAATCTAAGTTGTACTACAGTTTTATTAGAACTTTCTATTGCACCACTACCTACAAACCAATCATTATGTTCATAAGTAGAATAATCTATTTTATTTTTGTTATTTTCTAAATAAACTGGTAAATTACAAACAGTCTTAGGTACTGTTATGTCTTTATATTTCTTTAATTCTTTTACTATCAAATCATATTCTCTAGAATAACAATAACCGATTATTTTATCTCTAAATTTCTCTACCTTTTTAGTATCATCATTAAATATAAACTTACCATAATTGGTTATATTTTCTATTAAGTGAAACTTATCTAATATTTGAATAGCTTCAGGAAATAGTTCATCTATCATATTTCTAATCCAAGTGGCACCATCAGAAATAAAAACTATTTCTTCATATTCCCAATATTTTAGTTCTACTGCTTTGGCAAATACCATGATTTTAAATATTTCAACATTACCAATATAAGAAACATATTCTTTATGATTAATGATATTAGATTTGTCTTTTCTTTTATACATATCATCATCAGAAAAGAAAATACCTAATTTATTTTCTCTCCAGGTAGAACCATTTTCATCTTCTATTCTAGTATTAACACTTGCACCATCTGCTTGAATATATAAAGTACCTTTCTTTTTAGTTACAGTCATATCTATATTAGTGCGATTATTCCAAATTTCTATAGCTTTATTATAATTATAATCATAAACTAATTTGCCTACATATTTAGTTATTTTCATTACAGTAACATAAGATATTTTAACTCCATATACCCTATATATAATCTCACTAGCTTTTTGAAATGATGCTTGATTTTGTCCCCAAAAGGCTATTTCTATCATCATTTTTAATGATACTTTAAATGGTAATTTATCTATTCCTAGATATTCATCTAAAGGAGTAATTAATTTGCTTTTTAAGTTATATTTATCTAAATCAATAATATCATTTATTTGAAGTATGGTTCTATAAATTTCTATTTTGCCATTTAACATTATGATTTCTATTTTACTTTTTCCATGATTTTTTATTTTGAATCCTTTTTCTTCCCACTCTTGTTTTTTTTAGTTATTAGTTCATGTTCATTTATACTTTTAGATATCAACTCCTCTATATGGGTATTAATAATACTCTTGCAATCATCAATGCTGTTCATTGCTAATTCTTCAATAGAATTTATATCTAAACCATCATTAGATATAAGCCTATTAAAGTTTGTATCTAAATTATTTATGTTTTTCTCAAATTGTTCTATTGTTCTCATACTTATCTACCACCTTTATTCTTTAGATAAGTATAACATAACCATTATTTTACCCACAAAAAATTTTTACACCCAGTTACTAAAGTTATACTATCAAAATTAAAAAATATTTGATATAATAGAAACGGATAAGTAAATTAAAAAATAGAGGAATCTAATTATGGGAATAAAATCAAATATTAATAAACCAGAAATGAATTTTGAACTTAATAAATCAGAGCCTTCTCTTAAAAATGTTTCTAATTATTTTAATAAAGTAAATGATATAGTTTCTAAAAATAATCATTCTATAGAAACAATTGATTTATCTGATAGTATAAAAAATACAAATGAAACTGAAGATGAATCTAAAGATAAAGCTAAAGCTGATATATTCGATCCAATTAATGATCATTACAAACAATTTGGTGGTAGACAAGGCTATTTATTAGAAAACATTGAATACTATATTAATGATGATACCGTTAAGAAAATAATAAGCTCATACTATCCTGAAGCAACTGAAGAAGATATAGAATTATTATTTAATAAAATGAGTTTAATGGGATGTAGTTACATCGCTGCCATTAACAGCTTATTTCAATACTATTTATCAAAAGATGGTGGGATAGAAGAGTTTGAAGAAAAATTTGGTTATAAAATATTAGAAGAACATGAGGGCACTATAACATCTAGAAGCTATATAGAATATAATTACAATTATGCTTTTCTAGATTATTTTCTTTGGTACGCTAAAAATGAAAAAGGATTTGAAACTATTGAAGAGGTATATGGAAATGTTGAAGAAGAATTAGAAGTTACTGGTAATGATAACGAAGCAGATGATTTATTACTTAAAAAGACAGGTATGAGAGGTCCTACAATACCTGAAGTAGCAAAGTTTTATAATACTTTTGCAAAATTTCTAAGTGAAAAAGATATAAATATGACAACTAGACACTACTTAAAATTCGATGAATTATTTGGTTATAGTGTTAAAGACTGTTTGGAAGAAGGAAATAGCATGATTATTGGTGCTGATGGATTTAATCTTTATTTACCATATGATGAAGATAATAACGGAAAACTCGATGATATTGCTTATGAAGATGTTGGGGCTCATGCTATGAGCATTGTAGATGTTGCAGATGACGGGAGATATATTGTTTCAAGTTGGGGTGAACAATACATCTATGATCCTAGAGAAGATGATACTTTAGCAACTATGATTCTTTCATATTCTTAACAGTTTTGAGTTTCCGTGTTTTTTCTGACATGGTGTAATTTTAATTATAAAAAGGCGAAGCTTAAAAAAACTTCGCTTGTT
>CALVUY010000083.1 GCA_944363705.1 uncultured Bacilli bacterium
CCATAAAAATAAAAAAATCCTTATATCATAAGGACTTCGCGAAAGATGGGCATAAAATATTTATGGGCATAAAAGGCTTTTTTTATCCTTAAGCATAAAAACTGCCCCCCCCAAGTAACATATTGTAAACTGATGTTAGTTCGGGGGTTAGTTGTAGATTGACGAATTAATTTACCCAAGAATTGACAAATTATTTTATCCTGATAAGTTAAATTAGCCATATCTATTACTTCCTTTCTATTTTTATAAAGTTTCATCATTATTTATATTTATTTCAGGTATCGGACCAACAATTCCTTCTCCTATATTATTTTGTATATTTTGATTAATAGGTTGTTGTTCTACTGATTGATTACTAATGTTTGGAATTTCATTGATTGTACTAGACACATTATTTTCCATTTTAGAGTTATTTTGTGAATTAAATGTATAATTATTAGAAAATTGGTTATTTGTAACTTCATTTATACCTGTATTAGTTATTTCATTATTTACTTCATTAATAGGTTGATTTACATTATTATTAACTGGTTCTTGAGTTAAAACAGATCCTTCATTATTAATATTTACTTCAGGTATTCCCATATTATTATTTTGTACTTCTTGTATAGGGTTATTGTTAATTCCATTAGTAATATTAGTACTTACTTCCTGTTCAACCTCTTTATTTACTTGATTATTTTGAATTTGTCCAGTACTATGTCCATCCCAAATTCTAACAACATCACAGTTACCACTAAGTGGCATTGGATCAGGCATTTTTAATTTAACTATTAAAGGTATCTTAAAAGCACTACCAAATCCAAGACAAGTTCCTGATTGAAGACTTTTTTGTTTTTCAACAATTTCATCTGAAATATTAGGAACCATTTTCTTAATATACTCTACATCTGTTGGATGGTTCATCTTAAAGATTAAGAAATTAGAACACTGTGATATAACAGTATCTGACATTTCTACTGGCCTTTGGGTAATTAATCCTAGAATAAGTCCATACTTACGTCCTTCTTTAGCGATACGTTCAAAGATATTATATCCTATTAAGAATCTATCAGTATCATTTTGAATGTATCTATGAGCTTCTTCTACAAAGATATGGAATGGTATACTTGCTCTAGCCTTTAATCCTTTAGTAAACTCAAATAAAAGTCTTGAATAAATCTTTGTTATTACTTTAGCAAAGTCATCATCTACATCATCTAAGTTAATATTTACTAATTGATATTTCTTACCATTACTAATCATTAAATCTGATAAGTAATTTTCAAGTGAAATATAAGTACCTTTTTCCCATTTAAAGAAATTAGAATTACTTGAAGTAATTAGAGAATGAAGTCTTACTTTTAATGTTACTGAATCTCCATAAGTATTTTCATTACGTAACCATCCTTCACTAATTAATGTAAAGTTTAAGGCTTTCTCTAAGTCTTCTAGAGTATAATAGCAATCTTTACGTGGTTCAAAATTATCATACTCATCATTTATAAAACTAGATACATACTCTGTTAATAAAACACTTTCAGAAAATTGTCCATGATTATCTATTAAGAAACATTCTCTAAACTTTCTAACATAACCTATTCCTTGAACTGGTGCTTCTAAATTAAATTGGTCTGTAGAACAACTATTAAGGATTGAGAAAACATCATTTCTTTTATTAGGAGATGTTTGATTAGTATAAAGTATAGTCATAATTGCCTTAGCGATTAAATGATTCTTATATTTAGTAGCATCTACTCCACTACTTGCAAAGATTCTAGCTAATTTTAACATTCTTTCAATAATTGGTAATTGAGAATGTTCTGTTGCTTGTAAAAGAATACTTAAATCATCTTCATTAAGTAAAAAAATAGGTAAACGTAAAGGTTCTCCTTTACCTTCAACTTCGTTTGTAGTAATGAAACGATAGTTGTAATTAGGATTTATTTTATTTAAGTCTTTAAAAGCATTGTAATACTCTCCAGATGAATCAAATAGTAAGATATTTGATTTATATGGGAATAATCTTTCATCTTCAAACATGTTTTGCATGATTCTAGAGATACCACAACTTTTACCACTACCACTGTTACCAAAGATAGCAAAGTGATTACTAAAGAAATTATTAACATCTAAGTAAACTGGGAAATCATTATAATAGGGACTTACACCAAAAGGCATATAGCCTGCTTTATCTTCTCCTGTAATTAGAGGTATTTCTTCTTGTTTAATTACTCTTATTTTAGCATCTAATGATGGTTTTCTTAAAACTCCTCCAATTAATTTACCATTAACTATTTCTCCTAAGAATCTTGCTTTAACAATACCATCTTCTAAGTCATCTACTTCTCCTAATATTGTTTTATCTTTATCCTCAAAGATTAAATGTAAATTCATTAAGTTAATTGCTACTTCAGCATCTTCTTTTAATTTAATATTAGCACTTTGGTCACTAATATAGATTATCTTATCAAACATATAAAACTCTCCTTTATCCTATAGATAAATTATATCGTTAAATTAAAAAAGTGACAAGAGTTATAGAGAAATTACTTCTTGTAATTTACGTTTTATCTCTTCATCACTTATTGTTTCTATAATATTTTCTAACATTTCATTTTTCTTAGCTAATCTTAAATTATCTTCATAATTTTCTAATCTTTTTATAGTTTCTTTTAGTTGTTTATGAATAGCATTTCTACTGATATTATATTTAGTAGCAAGTTCACTTAAAGATAAATTTTTAAAGTAATAATCTTCAAAGTATTCTTTTTGTTTATCTGTTAGAAGGCTACCATAAATATCATAGAGCATGGTATAATATACTAATTCTTTCATTTTATAGTCCTAATAATTTTAATACAGCTAGTATGACTGAACCTAGTCCTATTATTATGTAAAGAATAGTTAGATTTCTTCTTTTATAGATTAGAAAGTTATTTAAGCCCATAACTAGAAGTGTTATGCCTAAAAATATTTCAAAGATATATAAAAGGTCTGTTTTAAAGATAGTTACAATACCAAAGATGATTAGACCAATTGTTAAAATAAACTGTAATATTATTAATACTTTTAAATAACTAAAACTTTTTTCTTGCCTGTTTTTAGCTTTTGGATTTAACTGTGTTACACTTTTACTCATTTTCATCCTCCATAAAGTCTTTAAATAGACTATAAATATATTTTTCGATATCAAACTCTTGTAAGTCTTTAGCTGTTTCTCCTAGTCCTATATATTTAACTGGTAAGTTTACTTCTTCTTTAATAGCAAGGACTATTCCACCTTTAGCAGTTCCATCTAGTTTAGTTAGAATAATTCCTGTAAGGTCTGTTATTTCTTTAAATGATTTTGCTTGGCTAATACCATTTTGTCCTGTTGTAGCATCTATTACAAGCAGTGTTTCATCAGGTGCTCTATCTATTAGTTTTTTAATAACTCTATTAATCTTTTCTAGTTCCATCATTAGATTAGTTTTATTTTGAAGTCTTCCTGCTGTATCTATTAGAACGGTATCTATATCATTGTTTATGGCATACTCTAGTCCTTCATAAATAACACTAGCAGGGTCTACCCCTTCACTTTTACCATAGAAGTCTACACCTATTCGTTCAGACCACTCTTTTAATTGTTTAGTCGCTCCTGCTCTAAAGGTATCTCCTGCTATTAAAAGAACTTTTCTATTTTTCTCTTTTTCTTTACTGGCAAGTTTAGCAATAGTTGTAGTCTTGCCTACTCCATTGACTCCTACAAATAAGTAAACTGTAGGATTAGAGTCACTTCTTTTTAAATTAGTAGATAATACTTCACCACTTACATAGATAATAAATAATTCATCAACTATTACTTCTTTTAAAAATTCTGGATCAGTTATCTTTTCTTCTTTAACTCTTTTTCTTAACTTTTCCATAAAGTTCATAACAGTATTGACACCAATATCGGCCATAATTAAGATTTCTTCTAATTCTTCAAAGTATTCTTCATTTACTTTACTATAACGGTTCGTTAAATCTAAAAGACGAGATGAAAAAGTATTTCTACTTTTAGTAAGTCCTTTATCATAGACTTCTAAGCTTTCCTTTTCTTCTTTAACTTCTTTTTCTTCTTTTTTTATAAATTTATCTTTTAATTTGCTAAAAAAGCTCATGTTAATCACCATCCAGTTTTATTTTATCAAGTTTTAATTAGAAAGTAAATTAGATAGTACAGAGTTATAACCATTTTCTTTTTCTACAATAACATTATTTCTCTCATTAATAGTAACTATTTTTCTAGGTTCATCTAATAAATAAGACATTTTAACTCCTAAAAAGTCTGCGATTGTCTTTATGTTACTAAGTCTTTCTCCCTTTCCTCTTACTAAATCTAAGAGAGTTGTATAAGGTATATGAGTCTCTTTTGATAGTTGAAAATAACTTGGAATACCATTTAATCTCATAAGTTCATTTAATACTTGTATATTCATAAATAACCTCCAGTTACTCATATTATAAATAATATTTCAAAAAAAACAAGCTTTCAGAGTTAGTTTACGAAAACTCGTATGTAGTTGATTAACTGTTAAGAAAATGTTTATAATATATTTAGAATTTAGATGGAGGTATTTTCTATGTTAAACAATTGGATATTCTGGGTTATTATATATTTAATATTTGCAGTTGTTTTTTCACAGACTTTTAAGAAAGCTAATAGAGGGATGAAAGATGCTGGTGCCTTAACTATTTTATTAGAAGTTTTCACGGCCTTTTTTGCTCTTTTATTTATTCCTTTATTTGACTTTAAAGTTTCTAATGATATTAATATTTATATTACTTTAGGAATAGTTATGATAATTTATGCTATTACTGATAGATTAAATATTGAAGCAAGATATGGATTAGAGCCATCAACTTTTAGTATGTTAAAACAGTTATCTACTGTTTTCTTAGTAATTTTAGGTATTATATTTTTAAACGAGAAAATTGTTATTAACCAGATAATTGGTGGTGTTTTAATTATTTGTTCAAATATATTACTTGCTATTAATAAAGAAGGAAAAATTTCTTTTAATAAATATTTTATTATGTCTTTTATTTCTAATTTTCTTTTTGCAATTGCTATGCTTATAAATGTAAATATATCTAGTAATTTTAATTTAGGTTTATATACAATCTTTACTGTTAGTGTTCCTGCTCTTTTGATATTTATATTTGGTAGATATAATTTAAAAAAGTTAAAAAAAGAGTTTAGTTTATATGATAAGAAACTGTTTTTATTAGCAAGTTTTTCTTGGGCTGTTATGTTAATTTCTTCTGTTAGGGCATATCAGTTAGAAAGTGTTAGTATCGTCGCTCCTCTTTTAACTTTAACAGTAATACTTAATGTTATTTATGAGTTTTTTGTTAATAGAAATAGAAAAGAACTTATTACTAAATTATTACTTGGTACTTTAATAGTAATAGGAGTTCTTTTAGTAAAAATGTAATAACAAATCCTCTTAATAGTTGCCAAAATAAATAAGTTACATATAATACTTTGAACTGAAAGGAGGATTTTAGTTTGAAAAAAACAATTGTTTATATCGTTGTTATTTTAG
>CALVUY010000084.1 GCA_944363705.1 uncultured Bacilli bacterium
AGGAGACGAGGAACTTATGGAAGTTGCGAAAAGATTATATGAATTAACAGATAATATTGATAATATAGGACTATATGATCCTGAAAAAAGAAGAAAAGAAGAGGAAGCTTTAAAGATAGAGTACCACAGTAATATTGCTAGAGAAGAAGGAATTGAAAAGGGAATAGAACAAGGAGCAAAAGAACGAGAAAAATCTATTGCAAAGAATCTTCTTAATATAGGTATACCTATAAAAGATGTTATAAAAGCGACTGGTCTTTCTAGGAAACAAATAAAAAGTTTGATATAAAATATGTAAATAGAAAGAAGTTTTCTTGAATTTACTTCTTTTTTTTGATAAAATAAACCTTGAAAAGAATAGATAAGGGCAAAAGAAATTACTTTTGTATCTTTTTTTTGAAATCTTGAAGGATGTGAAATAATGGCAGTAAAATATGATGATAGTTCAATAAAAATATTAGAAGGCTTAGAAGCAGTTAGAAAAAGACCTGGTATGTATATTGGTTCTACTGATAAAAGAGGTCTTCATCATTTAGTATGGGAAATTGTTGATAATGCTATAGATGAAGCGATAAATGGTTATGGAAAACATATTGTTATAACTATACACTCTGATAAAAGTGTTAGTGTAAGTGATGAAGGGCGTGGTGTACCTGTTGGAATGCATGCATCAGGTAAACCTACTCCTGAAGTTATCTATACTGTACTTCATGCCGGAGGTAAATTTGAAGAGTCTGGTTATAAAGTATCAGGTGGACTTCATGGTGTTGGTGGTAGTGTAGTTAATGCCTTATCTAAATGGATGGAAGTAACTATTAAAAGAGATAAAGGAGAGTATTTTATTCGCTTTAAAGATGGGGGAAAAGTAGATAAACCATTAAAGAAAATAGGTACTACTAATAAAACAGGGACAACTGTTAGATTCCTACCAGATCCAGAAATATTTTCAACAACAAACTTTTCATATACAACTATATGTGAAAGAATGCAAGAGTCTGCTTTTCTTTTAAAAGGATTAACTATTGAAGTACATGATGAAGAAGATGATAGACATGCTAAGTTTTGTTATGAAACAGGTTTAGTCGCTTTTGTAGAGTACCTTAATGAAGATAAAACTACTTTACATAATGTTTTAGACTTTGAAGGGGTTAAAAATAAAATAGATGTAGAAATCGCTATGCAATATACTGATACATATCAGGAAAATATTGTATCATTCGTTAATAATGTTAAGACTAGTGATGGTGGTACTCATGAGGTTGGTTTTAAAACAGCTTTAACTCGTGTTTTTAATGATTATGCTAAAAATAATGGATTTATTAAAGGTAAAGAAAAAGCACTTGAAGGTAGTGACGTTAGAGAAGGTTTAACCGCTGTTATCTCTTTAAAAATACCAGAAGATATGTTACAGTTTGAAGGACAAACAAAAGGAAAACTTGGAACCCCTCAAGCTAGGACGATAGTAGATTCTATTGTTACTGAGAAATTACAGTTTTACTTAGAAGAGAATAAAGCGATTGCAACAGAGATAATTACTAAATCATTAAAAAGTAAAGTAGCAAGAGAAGCAGCAAGGAAGGCAAGAGAAGAAGCTCGTAAAGGTAAGAGTAAAAATCCTAAAGAAAGAGCTTTATCAGGTAAACTAACACCAGCTCAATCTAAAGACAAGACTAAAAAAGAACTATTCTTAGTAGAGGGAGACTCTGCAGGTGGTTCTGCAAAGCAGGGAAGAGATAGAAAATATCAAGCGATACTTCCTTTACGTGGTAAAGTTTTAAATACAGAGAAAGCTAAAGTAGAAGATATCTTAAAGAATGAAGAAATTAATACCATGATTTATACCATAGGAGCAGGATATGGGGCTAACTTTGATATAAATGATTGTGAATATAATAAAGTAATCATCATGAGCGATGCTGATGAAGATGGAGGACATATTCAGTGTTTACTTTTAACATTCTTCTATCGTTATATGAAACCATTAATAGAAGATGGAAGACTTTATGTAGCATTACCTCCACTATTTAAAATCCAAAGTGGTAAAAATATAGAATATGCTTATACTGTAGAAGAGATGAAAGAAAAGTCTAAAGGTAAGAAATGTGAAATCCAAAGATATAAAGGTCTTGGTGAAATGAATGCTGACCAGTTATGTGAGACTACTATGAAGCCTGGTTCAAGAATTTTAATTAGAGTTAAAATAGAAGATGCTCAACTTGCAGAAAAACGTGTCTCTGTTCTTATGGGAGATGAAGTAGCCCCTCGTAAAGAGTGGATAGATGAAAATGTTGAGTTTACTTTGGAAGATGATTATAAGATTTAGGAGGTGAAATGATGGCTAAGAAAACAGAAACTAAAGAAGTATTAGAACGTATTTGGGATTATACTCTTGAAGATATAATGGGTGAGCGTTTTGGAAGTTATTCTAAATACATCATTCAAGAACGTGCTATCCCTGATGCTAGAGATGGATTAAAACCAGTACAAAGAAGAATACTTTATTCTATGTATAAAGAGAAAAATACTTATGATAAAGGATATCGTAAAAGTGCAAAGACTGTTGGAGACGTTATAGGTAATTACCATCCTCATGGTGATACATCTATTTATGATGCCATGGTTCGTATGAGTCAGTCTTGGAAAACTAGACTTCCTTATATTGATATGCATGGTAATAATGGTTCTATTGATGGGGACTCTCCTGCCGCTTACCGTTATACAGAAGCAAGACTTTCTAAAATATCTAATGAAATGTTACGTGATATTAATAAAGATACGGTAGAAATGGCTCCTAACTTTGATGATACAACACTTGAACCTACTGTACTTCCTGCAAGATTTCCTGCTTTACTAGTATACGGTGCCATGGGTATCTCTGCAGGATATGCTACTAATATTCCTCCTCATAACTTAGGAGAAGTAATAGATGCCACAATACATAGAATTGATAATCCTAATTGTGGTTTAGATACTTTAATGAAATATGTTAAAGGACCAGACTTTCCAACTGGTGGTATTGTTGAAGGTATTAAAGGAATTAGAGATGCCTATGAAACAGGTAAGGGTAGAGTTATTATTAGAAGTAAGTATGCTTTTGAAGGGAACTCTTTAGTTATAACAGAAATACCTTTTGAAGTTAATAAAGCTCTACTTGTTAAGAAAATAGATGATATTCGTCTTGATAAAAAAATAGATGGTATTGTTGAAGTTAGAGATGAATCAGCAGAAGATGTTAGAATAGTTGTTGATTTAAAGAAAACAGCTAATAAAGAATTAATAGTTAATTACTTATTAAAAAATACTGATTTACAAATTAGTTATAACTTTAATATGATTGCCATTGTTAAGAAAAGACCACGTCTTTTAGGACTAAAACAGGCCCTTGATGCTTTTATTGACCATCAAAAAGAAGTAATTACTCGTCGTAGTCAGTTTGATTTAGATCATGCTAAAAGTGAATTACATATTGTTGAAGGACTTATTAAATGTTTATCAATACTAGATGAAGTGATTCGTGTTATTAGAGCATCTAAAAATAAAGCTAATGCTAAAGAAAATTTAGTTAAAGAGTTTGATTTTAGTATGGCACAAGCAGAAGCAATTGTAACATTACAACTATATCGTTTAACTAATACTGATGTTGTAGAACTAGAAAGTAGAATGGCTACCTTAAAGAAAATAATAGAAGGTTTGACAGCAATATTAGGTAATGAAGAAGTGTTAAAGAAAGTTATGAAAGATGAACTACGTAAAGTAAGAAATGAATATGCCCTACCTAGACTTACAGAAATAAAAGATGAGATAACAGAAATAAAAATAGATACTACTGTAATGATACCTAAAGAAGATGTTATTGTTACATTAAGTAAAGATGGTTATATTAAAAGAACTAGTCTAAAGAGTTATAGTGCAAGTAATGATGAAGAAACTACTCTAAAAGAAAATGATTACTTAATAGGACTATATGAAGCTTCTACTTTAGATACACTGCTAGTCTTCACTAATCAAGGTAACTTCTTATTTATACCAGTTCATACTATCTATGATTTAAAATGGAAAGAACTTGGTAAACATGTCAGTAATTTAGTACCTTTAGGAGAAGGAGAAGAAGTAGTATCTAGTTTACTTGTTAAAGACTTTAAGAAAGATGTTAATGTTATAATATCTACTGCAAACGGTATGATTAAAAGAACAAGTCTATCTGACTTTAAGATAACTAGAACCTCTAAACCTAGTAGTTGTATTAAACTAAAAGATGACGATACTGTTGTTGATGTAATGCTAGATACTAATCCTGATATCTTTATCGCAACATCTTTAGGTTATGGACTTTGGTTTTCTAAAGATGAAGTACCTATTGTTGGTATAAAAGCTAGTGGAGTTAAAGCGATTAACTTAAAAGATGATACTGTTGTTAGTACAATTAACTTTAATGAAGAAGTTAGTGACTATCTTGCAATCCTTACAGATAAAGGTACAGGTAAAAGAGTTAAATTAAAAGACTTTGAAAAGAGTAGTAGGGCTAGACGTGGACTAATGACTATAAGAGATGTTAAGACTAATCCATACCACGTTATTAAAGCATTAATACCTACTAATAAAGACCATATAGGTATTAAAAATGGTGAAATTACTCTAATTAAACCAACAGAATTACCTATTGCCGATAGATATTCTACAGGTAGTACTATTAATAAAAAAGGACTAACTAATGCTTTCCTTTATAAGACATTAGAAAAGTCTACTGAAAAAGAAGATACTACTCCTAAGAAAGACCAAGTATCTCTTGAAGATATAGATAAAAGATTAATGACTATAGATGACTTTTTGAAATAAGTCGTCTTTTTTCTTTTTTTTTGCATATTATTTAATAGGTGATGTTTATGTCTAAAGAGAGTTTTAAAGCGTTTATTAAAAAAAGACCAGAGCTTGCCCAAGCCGTCTTTAATAATAAGACCACTTTTCAAAAATTATATGAAGCCTATGATATGTATGGAGAAGATAGTAGTGTCTTCGATGAAGTTTTAACACCAAAAAATGAGGTAAAAGAAACAGCTTCTTCCTCATTTAAAGAGATAACTAATTTATTTAGAAATATTGACTTAGATACTGTTCAAAGAAGTGTAAACGGATTACAAAAAGCAGTTAGTCTTATTAGTGAAATAGTCCCTAAAAATAACGATGAATATATACCTGATTATGAAGAGCGACCTATTAATAAATATTATGAGGACTAATGCAAGTAGAAACAAGATTAAAGATTAAAAGTGATCCTAATCTATATAGATATTTAAGAGAAAATTCATATTGGTATAAATATCTTAATAGAAGTCCAATATTTCTAAGAAGACTAGAAGAAGAAATGAAAGAAAAATATCGCTTAAGGCCAAGCGATAAAATAGAAAATATTTCTAATAGTTTAAATTTAATAAAATCTTTTCTAGAAGTCATGAGATAGTTTTAACTATTTCTTTTTATCTATAAGGAAATTGCGTTTTTTTGGATGAAAATCGAATTTATGTATTGACGAACGTATATTTTATGTAGT
>CALVUY010000085.1 GCA_944363705.1 uncultured Bacilli bacterium
TTACTATTAGTATTAAATAAGAAAATCATAAGAATAATAAAGATAATAACAATAATACTACTTAAAATAATAATAATCTTTTTCATACATAAACACCTTACTTAATTTTATTATATTTAACCTTTATTAATACCATAATATCATATATATAATTATTTTTATATACTAAAAAACGTACAAAATGTACGAAAAACAATATAAAATATGTACTTTTTGTACAAAAAATGATAAAATTAAAGCAGAAGGTGATATTATGTATAGAAAAATTGAAAAAGACTTATTAGAGTGGAAAAAGAATTTTAAAATGCCACTTATGTTAATTGGAGCGAGACAAACAGGTAAAACATATATACTTGAAGAATTTTGTAAAACAAATTTTGAAAATTATATTTATATTAATTTAGAAAAAGAAGAAGATATAAGAGAAATATTTGATGCAACACTTAATCCAGAAAAAATTATAGAGAAAATACAAATATTAAGAAAAGTAAATTTTAATCCAAATAATACAATTATTTTTTTCGATGAAATACAAACTAGTGAAAGAGCGATAACTTCTTTGAAATACTTTTGCGAAAGTGATAAGCCATATAAAATAGTTACAGCAGGTTCTTTACTTGGAGTTAAAATCAATAGATTTAAATCATCTTTTCCAGTAGGTAAAGTAGTTATTAAATATTTATTTCCAATGGATTTTGAAGAATATTTAATGGCTCTTGGTGAAGATATGTTAATAGAAGAAATCAGAAAACATTATAATAGTAATGAAAAAGTACTTGATTCTATTCATGAAAAAGCTCTTGATTTATATAAAAAATATTTAATACTTGGTGGTATGCCTAAAGTAATAGAAAATTTTATAGAAAATGATTTGAATATTTCTAATGTTGATTTTGAATTACAATATTTTATTATTGCAACTCATCTTGCCGATATGAATAAATATACTGATAATACAGAGAGTATTAAAAATAGTAAAATATATAATGCTATACCTAAAGAATTAGCAAGAGAAAAGAACAATTTTAAATATAGTATAGTTGATAAAGATGCTAGAAAAATAAGATATGAGAGTAGTCTAGATTGGTTACTTGCAAGTAATATGATTTTAAAATGTGATTTAACTGAGAAAAATGAATCTCCATTAAAAGCATTTGTCAATAATGATAAATTTAAAATATATTTAAGTGATACAGGTTTACTAAGATCTCTATCTAATATAGATTATACTGAGATACTATTAGATAAAAATGAGATGTATAAAGGGGTATTAACAGAAAACTATGTTGCATGTGAATTATATACTAAGTTTAGAGAACTTTATTATTATATATTTAGTAAGTATGAAATTGATTTTTTGATAAAGATAAATGGCGATATTATTCCAATAGAAGTAAAAAGTGGAAGAAGAACAAATAGTAAGAGTTTAAATGAATATATAAAAAAATATAATCCTAAATATAGTATTAGAATTTCAACTAAGAATTTTGGCTTTGAAAATAATATAAAATCTATACCTTTATATGCAGTATTTTGTATTAATGAATAATTAGATAATCATATTTAAATAATGTTAGCATAGCTTTTATTAGGAGTTGATTTAATGAAAAAGGCATTTTTATTAATTATGTTATCTATTCTTTTAATACCATGTTATGTTAAAGCGGAGGAAGTGAATAATAATACAGAAACACAAGAAGAAAGTATTACTGAAAATAATAGGACAGATAGTAATGAAGAATCTACTGATATAGAAGATAATACAAAAGATGAAGAGAATAATACTTTAAATGAAGATGAAAATACAACTGAAAATAATAGTGATACTAACGAAAATACAACCAGTGATAATACTACTGATACATCTCTTATTCCAAATGCCACTGCTGGTATTTTAATGGATGCCACTACAGGAGAGATAATCTTTGAAAAAAATAAAGATGAACAAGTTGCAGTTGCCTCTATGACTAAGATGGTCGCTCAGATTATAATACTTGAACAAATTGAAGCTGGTAAGATTAAATGGACGGATATAGTAACGGCAAGTGCAAATGCTTCAGGTATGGGAGGTAGTCAGATATATTTAACAACAGGAGAAGAAATGACTGTTGAAGATATGATGAAAGGTATATCTATGGCTAGTGCAAATGATGCAACTGTCGCAATGGCTGAGTTTATTGCAGGAACAGAAGTAGAATTTGTAGAGATGATGAATAAGAAAGTTAAAGAGTTAGGCCTTAAAAATACTTACTTTAAAAACTGTACAGGACTAGATGAAGAAGGACATTACTCAAGTGCTTATGATATGGCTATAATTGCAAGAGAACTTTTAAAACATGAAAAGATTTTAGAATTTTCTGGAGTTTATGAAGATTACTTAAGAGAAGATACTGATAATAAGTTCTGGTTAGTTAATACTAATCGACTTGTTAGATTTTATGAAGGTGCAGATGGATTAAAAACAGGTCATACTGATGCTGCCAAGTACTGTTTAGCAGCGACTGCTAAAAGAGATGATTTAAGACTTATCGCTATTGTTTTAGGAGAAGAAAACAGTCAGACTAGGAATAGTGAAGCGATGAGTTTACTTGATTATGGCTTTAATAACTATAAAATAGAAATATTAAAGACTAAAGATGATATCGTAAAAGAAATCAGTTTAGATAAAGCGACTAGTTCTAAGATTAGTTTAGTACCACTTAACGATATAGCCATTCTTTCAAAGAAAAGTGCAGATACTAAAAAATATACTTATGATATAAAAGTAACTAATAATAATCTACCTTTAAAAATAGGAGATGAAGTAGGTAAGATAATAGTTAAAGATAGTAATAATAGCAAAGTTAAAGAAGAAGTATTAACAGTAACAGAAAATGTAGATAAGCTTAACTTTTTAGAACTCTTAGGAAAAACTCTAACAGATATGATGGTTGGTAATATGAACTTTGTATAGACTAGCTTAACTTAAGTTAGTCTTTTTAAATTTTTAATAACTAATGACCATACGGTGCATGGTCATTAGTCTAGGGTTTAATTCCCCGTTGCTTGCAACGTAAGGCCGAACGTAGTATTATAAATACGAAGTGAGGGCGATGTTATGGAAGAGAGTCAATATCTATATTTGTCGCACAACGTAAGCAATCTTGTTTACCACATTGTATGTCCAGCAAAATACCGTCGTGTAGTATTTGATGAAACAGTGGATGAACATCTTCGACAAATTTGTCTTGAGATAGAGAAACGTTATGATTATATTGTTTTTCTAGAGATAGGTACGGATAAAGATCATGTACATTTTCTAGTTCAAAGCACACCAAACTATGCACCTAGTAAAATAGTTCAAATAATAAAGAGCATAACAGCAAGACAAATTTTTGTCGAATGTCCTCAAGTAAAGAAACAACTATGGGGAGGACAATTTTGGTCAGACGGTTATTTTGTGGCTACAGTAGGCAAAAATCAAAATGAATCGGTAATAAAAGAATATGTAAAAAATCAAGGTAAACAAGATGCGGAATACAAGCAGTTATATTTGAAATTTCAACAGCAAAAATAACATCGCTTTGGAAAGATACCCCGTAGCTTGCTGCGGGGAGTATTCATTATATAAATAATTAAATTAATGGTATACTATAAGTAATAAAATGAGCGAGGTGAGAATAGTGACATTATCTAAAATAAATTCAATTATTACAGAGGATTATTTAAAGAATACTAAAGAAAATCTATATTTTGAAAGAAAAAGAGCAAAGGTTAGTATTCAAGATTTAGCTAATGAGATAGCGTCTTTTTCAAATGCCAATGGAGGAGTAATAGCAGTAGGAATAACTGATGATGGAAAGATAGAAGGATTTAATAATTATGGAATTAATAAGTTAAATGATTTTCAGAAAGTTGTTACTAACTATTTAAGTCCCACGCCAAATTATAAAACTGAGTTAATAGAAGTAGATAATATTAAAAATGAAAAAGATAATATTCTATTATTTCATATTGAACCTGCATTAAACTTTATTGTTAGAAATAATAAAGATGAAGTTTATTTAAGACAAGGAGATTCTTCTATAAAATTAAATGCTGAACAAGTAAGAAGTTTGGAATATGAAAAAAGGGAAAGAAATTTTGAATCTGAAGTTTTAAAAATGTCTAGCATTGATGATATTGATTTAGAAGTAATGGAAATTTATAAAGATAAAATAGGTGCTACTAATCTTTCTAATGAGCAAGTATTAAAAGCAAGAGGTTTTTTATCTATAAGGAAAGTTTCTACAATACTCTAGGTAGTTTAAATGAAATAATCACGACTATCTAATCAATAAATTACTACATTAATTTTCAATTTTTTTTGTCATAAACACCTAGATTTTGATTTTTTGAACAGTGAAAAAAATCAAAATCGGGGCTTCGCCCCACTAAGGTTATTACATTTTTATTTTTTAACTGCAAAGAATAATATAAGATAAATAAAAGTACCATTTAAAATAAAAAGAGCCGATTAGAGGTGTGGAGGCAAATCGGTTCTTTTTATTTTATATTTTCATTTTATTATTTTTAATTAATTATCTTCTTTCTTAGGTTTATTCTTTTTAATTAATAATTTGCTTTCATCAGTCTTTTCTTTAGGAGTAGCAATACTACTTACAAAGGCATCTCTATCATAAAATTTGCTATCATAAAAATAACTAATAATATTATTTTCATACGTTGTAAATGTCTCAAATAGTTCTAATATAGAGAATAAAATTTACAATTGACATTTCAAATGAAAAAGTATATAATATAGGCCAATTAGAGGAGGAATATAATGAGTTATACAATTAATGACGAAGTATATAAAAGAATTAGTAAAAAAGTAGAAGATGGGATATTTAAAAAGGGAAAAAATTGTAAATTATCAACCTATTACTTTGAAAGAAAAACTATTATGGATTTTCCAATTAGCGAAAGGACACCTGAAATATGTGTATCTTTAATGAATTATGGAAAATGTGATTTTCATGATGTTCCAGAAACTTCAAGAACTAGAGATTTTTTTATCTCTGCATTTACAAATCATGGTGTATTTAATTATATTAAGGATAATATAGAAAAATTTGATAGAGATTTTTTTAAAGACTTACTAGAATCCAATGAATATGCAACTCATTTTGATAGGAACTGTTTTGCTATTATGCCTTT
>CALVUY010000086.1 GCA_944363705.1 uncultured Bacilli bacterium
AAAATTAAAAGAAGTGGATGCCCCAGTATTATACCGAGGTGTGATATCCGCTTCTCTTACCACTAATATATCATAAGTACTAAATGATACGCAAGTAAATCTAAAATTAAAAAAATTAAAGAGGCGACGTTCCCGTTACAAATGTAACAGAATGAAATTATCACCTCTTCTACAAATAATATACATTAATATTAGTTAATAATCAATAATTTTAATGCATAAAGTTAATTTTTTTGATATTCTATTATTGGGTGAAATTTATGGAGAAAATATTAATTGTAGAAGATGATGAAACTTTAAGAGATGAGCTTTCTAATTTATTATCTAATTCAGGATATGAGGTGTTGATATTAACAGACTTTAAAAATAGTAAAGAAGAGATTATTAAACTAAATCCAGATTTAATCCTTTTAGACATTAATATTCCTTATCTAAATGGAGAAACATTACTTAAAAGTCTTCGTGATGATAAAGTAAATACTCCAGTTATTATGCTAACTAGTAGTAATAAAACTATAGATGAAGTACTATCTATTAGTTATGGAGCAGATGACTATATTACTAAACCTTATAACCCTACAATACTATTACTTAGAATTAATAATATTTTTAAGAGAATGAAGAAAAGCTTTGATTATTTAGAGTATGATGATTTAAAGATATATCCTAATAAAGGTATTGTTGTTAAAGATGGTAATGAGTTTTATTTAACTAAAAATGAAATGTTAATATTTACTTATCTTTTAAATAATAGAGGTAGTATTGTAAATCGTGATGATCTAATGAGTTATTTATGGAATAGTGATCTTTATATAAATGATAATGCTTTGACAGTTAATATTAGTAGATTAAGAGGAAAACTTTATGATATGGGATATAATGATGTTATCGTTACAAGAAAGGGAGAAGGTTATTTATTAAAATGAAATTAAGTACTTATTTAAAAGATAAACTATATGCCTTTATAATCTTTATTATTTATATAATTATTTTAATATTATTCTTAATCGCTTTAAAACTATCTAGTAGTATCATTATCTTTATAACTGCTTTTACTATTGTTATCTTTTTTGTCATTTTATTTTTTGATTATTTTAGGAAAAGAAAATTCTATAATGAATTACTTGATAAATTAAATACTTTAGATAAAAAATATCTTTTAATAGAGATGGTTCTTGTTCCTAACTTTTTAGAAGGTAAGATGCTTTATGATGTCTTAGATGAAGTTAATAAAAATGAACATGATTTGATTAGTAACCTAAAAAATAAACAGGAAGACTTCAAAGAATATATAGAGTTATGGATACATGAAGTTAAGCTTCCTCTTGCAAGTCTTACCTTAATTAATAGAAAAGATAAAAATACTTTAAGAGAATTAAAGAGAATAGAGGATGATGTAGAACAAATTCTTTATTATGTAAGATGTGAAAATGCTAATAATGATTATTTAATTAAAGAGTGGAATCTTGATACTATTATTAAAAATGTAGCGTTAAGAAATAAAGATGATTTACTTGCCTTAGGAATAGACTTTGAAGTAGATAATTGTAATTTAAAAGTGTTAACAGATTCTAAATGGTTAGAGTTTATTATTAATCAGATTGTTAGTAATAGTATTAAATATAAAAAAGATAAAGATTCTCTTATTGAAATAACTGGAGAAGACTACAAAAACTATGTTACTATTACAATCTATGATAATGGTAAAGGTATTAGTAAAAGTGATTTACCAAGAGTTTTTAATAAGACTTTTACAGGTAATAATGGAAGAAGTACTAGTTCTAAATCTACAGGTATGGGGCTTTATTTATGTAAAGAGTTATGTAAAAGTCTTGGACATAAAATAGAGATTGACTCTAAAGTAGATGAATATACTAAAGTTATTATTACTATTTATAAGAAAGATTTTTATAATGTTACAAAAAAGTAAGGTTCTGTAAGGTTAAACGAACGACAATAGACATAAATAGTAGTATATTTTCTATACAAGGGAGGAGGAATTATGTCAAATTTATTAAAAATTGATAATATTGAGAAATATTATGGATCAAGAAGTGGTTTAACTAAAGCGATTAATAATATTTCTTTTGAAGTAAGTAAAGGTGAATTTGTCGCTATTATGGGATCATCTGGTAGTGGTAAAACAACTTTACTTAACTGTATTTCTACTATTGATAGAGTAACTTCAGGTCATATTTATATGAATGGAGTAGATATCACTAAATTAAAGGGAAATGATTTAAATAAGTTTAGAAGGGAAGAGTTAGGTTTTATCTTTCAAGACTTTAATCTATTAGATACCTTAACTGCTTATGAAAATATTGCTTTAAGCCTTTCAATTCAAGATAAAGGATATCAAGAAATAGATAAACTTATTAAAGAAACTGCTAAAAAATTAGGAATAACTCATATTCTAAACAAATATCCATATCAAATGAGTGGTGGTGAGAAGCAAAGAGTTGCTAGTGCTAGAGCGATTATAACAGAGCCTAAGCTTATACTTGCAGATGAACCTACAGGAGCGTTGGATTCTAAATCCAGTAAGATGTTACTTGATAGTTTTAATTACTTAAATGATGAGTTAAATGCTACTATTTTAATGGTTACTCACGATGCTTTTACTGCTAGTTATGCAAAACGTGTAATCTTTATTAAAGATGGTAAGATATTTAATGAAATTATAAGGGGTGATAAGACTAGAAAAGAGTTCTTTGATGAGATTATTAATGTAGTTACCCTTTTAGGAGGGGATTTAAATGATGCTCTTTAAACTAGCTTTTAAAAATATAAGAAAAAGTGTTAGTGATTATGCTATCTACTTTTTTACACTAGTACTCGGTGTTGCCATATTCTATGTATTTAATGCCATAGATAGTCAAACTGCTATGATGAAAGTATCTGAAAGTACTAGAGATATAATAGATTTAATGTTAAATATGTTAAGTGGTGTATCAGTCTTTGTTTCTTTCGTTCTAGGCTTTCTTATAATTTATGCTTCTAGATTTTTAATGAAAAGAAGAAATAAAGAGTTTGGTATTTATATGACTCTTGGTATGAGTAAAGGTAAAATTTCTAAAATACTAGTAGTAGAAACATTCTTAATAGGATTGTTATCACTTGTAGTAGGACTAGTACTTGGTTGTGCCTTATCACAAGTTATGAGTGTTATCGTTGCTAATATGTTTGAAGCAGACCTTACAGAATTTACCTTTGTTATAAGTACTAATGCAATTATTAAGACAATAATTTACTTTGGTATAATGTACTTACTTGTTATGATATTTAATACTATTAGTGTATCACGTTGTAAATTAATAGATTTAATAAATGCTAATAAGAAGACGGAAACTGTTAAATTAAAGAATCCATATCTATGTATAGTTATCTTTGTGATAGCAGTTGTTATGTTAGGATATGCTTATTATCAAGTAACAGGTAATGTAGAAAACTTAAGAGAAACTTGGCAAATATTTTTACCAATAGGTCTTGGTGCTGTAGGAACATTTTTACTATTTTTCTCACTATCAGGACTTGTCTTAAGAGTATTACAACATTTTAAGAAGTTCTATTATAAAGGACTAAATAGTTTTACGATAAAACAGTTTAGTAGTAAGATCAATACAACAGTATTTTCTATGACTGTTATATGCTTAATGTTATTTGTAACAATATGTGTTTTTTCTAGTTGTATGTCTATGAAAAATGCTATGACATCTAATTTACAAGAACTAGCACCTATTGATATTCAACTTTTAAAAACTAAAAATATACCAAAAGAGTATATGGAAGAGTATGGATATAGTGAACAGCAGGTAAATAACTCTTATATAAGTATAGAAGATGATTTAAATAGTGTAGGATTTAATATAAATGATTATTATAAAGATATAGTAGATATTAATACTTATACAACACCTAATCTTACTTTAAAAGGTACTTTAGGTAGTACTTATAGTTATATGAAAGAAAAATATCCATTTATGACTTATGATGCAATAGAAGAGATTGTAACTGTTAGTGACTATAATAAAGTTGCTAAACTACTAGGACTTGATACATATACTTTAGACTCTGATGAATATCTAGTAATTGCAGATTATGATAATATGGTAAGTGTTAGAAATGCTGCCTTAGGATTAAATACTCCTATTATTATTGATGGTAAGACTTATTATCCTAAGTATGATAAATGTAAAGATGGTTTTTTAGTGATATCTAATAGTCATATAAATGCAGGTGTATTTATTGTGCCTGATAGTGCCGTTAGTAATTTAACTGTAGAAGAAGAGTATTTGTATGCTAATTATAAAGCTGATACAGAAGAAGAAAAACAGGAGATTGAAGATTTATTATTAAGTAAAAGTGATGCCTTATTAAATATTGGTTCAACAATTAGTGCCGGTACAAGGCTTTCTATATATGAAGGTAGTGTAGGTCTTGGTGCTTTAGTAACTTTTATTGGTCTATATCTTGGTGTAATCTTTTTAATAAGTAGTGCAGCGATACTTGCTTTAAAAGAGTTAAGTGAAGCGACAGAAAATAAAGAAAGATTTAAGATGTTAAGAAAAATAGGGGCAGATGAAAAGTTAATTAATAAAGCTTTGTTTAGACAGATAGCAATATTTTTCTTAGCACCACTTGTAATTGCCATCATTCATTCAATCTTTGGTATTATGTTCTGTAATTATATCTTAGAAACATTTGGTAATCAAAGTTTATTACTGGCAATAGTTCTAACAGCATTACTACTTGTAGTAATCTATGGAGGATACTTGCTAATTACCTATTACTGTAGTAAGAGAATAATTAAAGAATAATACAATCTTAAAAGGAGTCAAAATCGACTCCTTTAGTGTTCAAATATGAACACTTTAGATATTTTAATTAGACATCACCCTACGCATATTCATACTTTAAGTGATTCAAAAACATTATATAGTAAAGCGTAGTATATGTCAAAGAACTGAGTCAAAAAATAATAATTATGCCAAAGTATTAAAAAGATAGTATAATAAATTAAAGGAGTGGAATATCTAATGAGATCTTTATTAAAAAGTCCTTTATTTTATGGAGTTATCTATATAATATTAGACCTGTTCGGCAAGCTCAATTATAAATTTTGATTATATAAACAACAAATTATTCTTAACCTTTTTTCATATCTA
>CALVUY010000087.1 GCA_944363705.1 uncultured Bacilli bacterium
TATGAATATAAATAACAAAGAATTTTTAGAGTTTTTAGTGAAAGCAAAGAAAGGTACTTATGCTAATAGTAATGCTCCTAAAGTTATACCTAGTAGATTAAAGTCAAAAGATTATGAGTTTACAGATGGCAACTTTACTTATCATGATACTTATTTTGGTGGAGTTAAGTTTATTGGTGAAGAAATAGTTTATTATAATGATAATATTCTTTGGGGTATGAATTATTATGGAGTTACTTTAGATGATAGTCTAACAGAAGAATTGATGGACAAAGTCTTAAGAGTCGCTCTTATGAAGGTAGGAGAAGATAAAAGTGTTATTCCTATTAGAGGTCCTAAAGAGTTTATAAATGAAGGCTATCTTTATACCTTTAATGTAGATGGAGATATGGAAAACTTTGTAGGTACTGAACAGATATATAAAGATAAAAAACTAATATATGAATTAAAATGTCATGGAGGAATTATAAAGTGAAAGTACTTAGTTTAACAGAACCATATGCAACTTTAATAAAATTAGGCAAAAAGAAAATAGAAACTAGAAGTTTTAAAACTAATTATAGAGGAGAATTATATATTCATGCTAGTTCTACTAAGATACCTAAAGAGTGGAAGAATAATAAAGAATTAATGAGACTTGTTGATGGTAATGATTTAAACTTTGGACTAATCATTTGTAAATGTAAGTTAGTAGACTGTGTTTATATGGATGAAGAGTTTTTAGATGAGATACATAAAGATAAGTTAGAGTTAATTTGTGGTGATTATAGACTTGGAAGATATGCTTGGATTTTAGATGATATTGAACTATTAGATAATCCTATATTTGCAAAAGGAAGGCTTGGTATTTGGAATTATGAAGAAGATATTAGTAAGTGATTATGATGGAATATTTTATTAAAATGATATAGATATGATTAGAAAGTATAATGGTTATAGAGTCAAAAACTCTTGTGATGAATTAACTGCTATTACTAATAAGACGGTTGATTCTGTTAGTGATTTAATTAAGAAGATTATCTAATTATATTAGAATATGTTTATTTCTAAAATGAAATATGTTAAAATATATATCGAAAGGAGATATCTATGGAAGAACATGTTATAGATATGAATGAGAAAAATACTCTAGCTATGAAACTTCTTCATTACTTTATTACTGAAAAAGGATACACTCCTATAATATTACAAGGGGCAGAAGATGAGATTTGGCTTGAAAATTTAGATGAAGATTATAAAGTAGTTAGATTAGTAATGAGATATATTCATAATGATGAACAATATAAATTTGATGTTTTTAAGACTAATAGAATCTTAAGGAAAATAAAGAAGAAAACTTTATCATTTAAATTAAATACACTTAGTATCTTTTTAGATTTAGGTGGAGCAGTTAATTTAGATGAATTTAAAACTGATAATATAACAGCAGTTGAAGTACATGAAGATGCTGATGTTAAGAAGAATAAATTATTAAAGTCTATTTTTCCTGATATTGCTAAAAAGTTAAAATTTAGTGAAGAGGGAATAGAATTATTTATTAAAGTTACTAATGATATAAATAATCATAATAAAAAAGATCAAGAGAGGGTTGCCGATGTTTTTGCACCTAAGAAACCTATTATTACTTATGCTTTAATTATAATTAATTTATTTGTTTTCTTGTTTCCTACTTTTATGGGTAATTTTGATGAAGTAGTATCATATCTTGGAAGTTATGGGCCATTTGTTAAAATGGGAGAATATTATAGATTAATAACAGCAGCCTTTGTTCATGCTAATCTTGCTCACCTTCTATTCAATATGTATGCTTTATGGATTATAGGAATGCAATTAGAAAGTTTCATAGGTAAATGGAGATTCTTAGTAGTTTACTTATTTAGTGCAGTTTGTGGTTCACTATTATCAGTAGTTGTAACACCTGATGCTTTAAGTGTAGGAGCAAGTGGAGCGATATTTGGTTTACTTGGAGCATTACTTTACTTTGGATATCATTATCGTATCTATTTAGGCACTGTTATTAAGAGTCAAATAATACCTTTAATTGTCATTAACTTAATACTTGGATTTATGGTTCCAGGAATAGATAATGCTGCACATATTGGAGGATTAATTGGTGGAGCGTTAATGATGATAGGAGTAGGTGTTAAATATAAGAGTAGTAACTTTGAGAAGATTAATGGACTTATTGTTAGTTTAATTTTCTTTGGATTTTTAGTATATATGGCTTTGTTTGCATAAGCTTTTTTCTTTAAATTATTTTACGAACTAAAGTTTTAGTAAGAAAGGAGAGTGTTACTTTGGTAGTAGGTGTTTTAGTAGAGATAACTAGTAAAAGTGTTGATAGAATCTTTGATTATTTAGTTCCTAAATCTTTAGAAGATAAAATAGAAATAGGTAAAAGAGTAAAGGTTCCTTTTGGTAATAGAACTTTAGTAGGCTTTATTTTAGAGAAAGATAAAAACAGTGATGTAGATAAGTTAAAAGAAATAGAAGAAGTCCTTGATGAAGAAGTAATACTTACTAAAGAATTATTAGAATTAGGAGAATATTTACATAAGGCAACCTTAGCATCTCTAATCAGTTGTTATCAAGTAATGCTTCCTAAAGGGTTTAAAGCTAGTATTAAAAGTGATGTTAAGAAGAAATATAGAAAGGTATATTACTTAAATGATTCTAATAAGAAATTAACTGATAAGCAAAGAGAAGTTGTAGAGTTATTTAAAGATAAAGAAAAACTAAGCCGTGATGAGTTAAGAGATGTCTCTATATCTATTCTTAATACTTTAGTTAAGAATAATATTTTAAGAGTCTCTGAAGAAGAAGTTTATAGATTAGATTATGAAAAAAGTGATAAGAAAATAAAAAAATTAACTCCATTGCAAGAAAATGCTGTTAATAATATTTTAACTACTAAAAAAAGTGTATCATTACTATATGGTGTTACTGGTAGTGGTAAGACTGAAGTTTATATGGAATTAATTGATAAGTATTTAGAAAAAGGCTTAAAGAGTATTGTTTTAGTACCTGAGATATCTTTAACACCTCAATTGATTAAAAGATTTGAAGAAAGATTTGGAAGTAATATAGCACTACTACACAGTGCCTTATCAGATGGAGAGAGGTATGATGAGTATAGAAGAATAGTAAAAGGAGAAGCAGATATTGTAATAGGTGCTAGAAGTGCAGTTTTCGCACCTATTAAAAACCTTGGTCTTATTATTATAGATGAATGTCATAGTGATTCTTATAAACAAGATAATAATCCTAGATATAATGCTAAAGATGTAGCGATTAAACGTGCAAAAGATAATAATGCAAAGGTAGTACTTGGTAGTGCAACACCTATGTTAGAAGAATATGCTAGAGGACTTAAAAATGTCTTTAATCTTGTTACTTTAGAAAAAAGAGTTAATGGTAAAGAGTTACCTAAAGTAGAACTTATTGATATGAATAAAGAAATAGGTAAGGCTAAGGGACATTTCTCTCTTCCTTTAATAGATGAAATTAATAAAACTATAGAAAAAGGTGAACAAGTAATACTTCTATTAAATAGAAGAGGTTATTCTTCATTTGTTACTTGTTCTAATTGTGGAGAGAGTGTTAAATGTCCTAATTGTGATATAACTTTAACCTATCACAAAAGTAGTAATATCTTAAGATGCCATTATTGTGGTTATGCAACTAAGTATGAAGTTACATGTCCTAAGTGCCATGAGAAATCTTTAAAAGACTTAGGAGTTGGCACTGAGAAAATAGAAGAAGAGTTAAAAGATATTTTTCCTACTGCAAGAGTTCTTAGAATGGATGTAGATACTACTAGTAAGAAAGGTGCTCATAAAAAAATAGTAGATGTTTTTAGTAAGGGAGAAGCAGATATTCTACTTGGAACACAGATGGTTGCAAAGGGTCTTGATTTTCCTAATGTTACTCTAGTAGGTGTAATAAATGCTGATACCTCTTTAATGTTACCTGACTTTAGAAGTAGTGAGAAAACTTTTGATCTTCTTAGTCAAGTAGCAGGAAGAGCAGGAAGAAGTAAAAGAGAAGGTAAAGTTATCTTTCAGACATTTAATCCTGATAATTATGCAATTATAAATGCAAAAGAAAATGATTATAAGTCTTTTTATAAAGAAGAGATGAAAGTAAGAAAGTTAATGAAATATCCTCCTTACTATTATCTTGTATCCTTAAACATCTCTAGTAAAGATAGTAAGCTAGCCTTAGTTGAAGCGAAGAAGTGTGAAAAAGTTTGCCATAAATATTTAGATAAGACCATTATCTTAGGACCTAGTCCTGCATCTATCTTTAAAAAACAAAATATTTATCATTATCAATTAATATTAAAATATCAGTATCAAGATAATATTCATGAAGTTTTAGAAAAGCTAGTTGAGTATTATGTTACTATTAATAAAGTTAATTTAGATGTTGACTTTAATCCAATACATTTGTAGAATAAGAAAATATGAAAGGAGGAATTATCATGAAAAAATTACCTAAAGAAATAATAAGCATTAAGGGTAGTGTATACTCTTTTGTTGATAAGGAAACTGAAAGATATGCATATATTTTTAATGAAGGAACAGATAAGGAAGTTCGGGTAAATGTTCTTTTGCCTTATTATTCTAGACCCGATATATCTTTTGATATTATTGATGATAGTAGAGACTTTGTAAACGGTTTTAAATTAGTCCAGACTGCTAATATGGAATATGCTTATGTTAAAGAAGAAGGTAATACTTTATTACCGTTTAGATATGATGTTGCTACTGATTTTAATGAATATGGATATGCTATGGTTGGTAAAGATGGAAAGGTTTCTTGGATAGATAAAAATTTTAAGTATCTTAATAGTAAGTATGAAATGGTTAACGAAGATAGTAGCAAGTTTAATGGTTTTTTAAGCGTAAGTGATTTTAGTAAAGGAGAACATCCTTTGTCTAAAGTTTGTTCATGTAGTTATGATTGGAATAAGAAAACAAGTTATTTTGGTGTAGATGGTAAGATAAAAGAGTTTTCTAGGTATGATGGGGAAATAATTAGAGATAGTAACTCTATTAAAAACTTCTCATATTAGGGAATTTTCAAAAATAAATCTTACAATTTTAGTTAGCATATGGAGTTATAACAAGACTCCATTTTTCTAAC
>CALVUY010000088.1 GCA_944363705.1 uncultured Bacilli bacterium
TTGCATTTCTTTAGTGTTTATGCTATTATATTAACAGTTTAAAAGAAATCTATCGGAGGTGTAAACTATGCAAATAGCTTTATTAATTATATCAATACTATTAATAATAATTGTACTATTACAAAGTGGTAAAGCTGAAAGTGCTGCGCAAATTCTTTCAGGTAACTCTACTGATTTATTTAAGAATAGAAAAGAAAGAGGTAGTGAGTTAGTTATTACTAGAATAACAATGGTATTAGGAGCTGCTTTCTTTATTATTTGTTTAGTATATTCATTTATGTAAAAGACATGAAATATTGTCTTTTTTCTTTTACATTGTGTTAAATATAGAGTAAAATGGTATTAAGAATTGAGGTTGATAGAATGAGAGAAGATATATTAAATATATTAGAAGAAGCAGGTAAAAGTCTTAGTGTTTTTGAAATAGAAGAGAGGCTTGGTACTGATAATTTAGAGGAATTATTAAAAGTACTTAAAGAACTTGAAATTGAAACATTAATTTATCATACTAATAAAGATAAATATATGTTATTTAAAGATAGTCATCTACTTAAGGGTGTTCTTCATTCTAATAAAAAGGGCTTTGGCTTTGTTGATGTAGATAATAGTGATGTAGATATTTATATTCCTAAAGAAAATATTAATGGGGCAATACATGGAGATTTAGTGGTAGTTGAACTTGTAAATAAAAAAGGTCTTGATAGAGTAGAAGGTAGAATTGTTAAAGTCTTAAAACATGAAAGTAATACTTATGTAGGGGAGATTAACTTTAAAAATAATGTTGGTTATGTTACTTTAGATGAAGATAAAGTTAATTTAGAAGTTATAGTTGCTAAAGAGAATAGTCTTAATGCTGTTGATGGACATAAAGTAGTTGTAGAGATAGTTAAGAGAATTAGTAATAAGAAAGCAGAAGGTAAGGTTGTTAAAATAATAGGACATAAGAATGATCCTGGTGTTGATATTTTATCAATTGTATACAAATATGATATTAATACTAGTTTTCCAGAAGATGTGGAAGAAGAAGTTAAGACTTTACCTATGGAAGTAAGAGAAGAGGACTTAAAAGGTAGACGTGATTTACGCGAGGAAAAAATATTCACAATAGATGGAGATGATACTAAAGATATAGATGATGCGATATCTATTGAAAAAGATGGTGATACTTATACTCTTGGTGTTCATATCGCTGATGTTTCTTATTATGTTAAAGAAGGTAGTCCTTTAGATAAAGAGGCTATGGATAGAGGTACTTCAGTTTATCTTGTTGATAGAGTTATTCCAATGTTACCTCATGAGTTATCTAATGGAATTTGTTCATTAAATCCAGGAGTAGATAGACTTGCTATTAGTTGTGTAATGAAATATGATAGCGAAGGTAAAATGCTAGATTATGACATTTTTCCTAGTGTAATTAAATCTAGAAAACAAATGACTTATAAAAATGTTAATAGTATCTTAGAGAAAAATATTGTACCAGAAGGGTATGAAGAGTTTGTTGATGACTTGAAGACTATGAGTGAGTTTGCAACTATTCTTAGAAAAATGAAAGTAAGAAGAGGGTACTTAGATTTTGATGTTGATGAAGCGAAGATACTTGTAGATGAGGCTTGTGTTCCTTACGAGATAACTAAAAGAGAAAGGGGAACTGGTGAAAACTTAATTGAAGACTTTATGATTGCTGCTAATGAATGTGTGGCTTCTCATATATATAATATGGACTTACCATTTATCTATCGTATTCATGAAAGTCCTAAGGAAGATAAAATTAGAGATTTCTTAAGTTTTGTTAGTAATTTAGGATATCAAGTAACAGGGGACTTAAAGGGGAATAAGAGTGTGGCAGTTCAAAAATTACTTAAGTTTGTTCATGATAAGAAAGAAGGACCTATACTTACATCATTATTACTTAGATGTATGCAGAAGGCGATATATTCTCCTACTAATGTTGGTCACTTTGGTTTAGGTAGTTCATGTTATACTCATTTTACTTCGCCAATAAGACGTTATCCTGATACTACAGTGCATAGACTTTTAAGAACTTACTTATTTAATCATGATTTAAGTAGTCATACTATTCATCATTATGAAGAGAAGTTGGTGTTTGTAGCAGACCACTCATCAGCGATGGAGAGAGCTTCCGTTGATTGTGAAAGAGAAGTAGAAGATATGAAGATGGCTGAATATATGGAAGGTCATATTGGAGAAGAGTTTGAAGGAACAATTTCATCAGTAATGAGTTTTGGTATGTTTGTAGAGCTTGATAATTTAGTAGAAGGTTTAGTTCCTGTTAGACTTATGGATGATTTCTTTGTCTTTGATGAAGAGAGAATGACTTTAGTAGGTGAGAGGAGTCATATTAAATATACTATTGGAGAAAGGGTACTAATTAAAGTAGTGGCTGCTTCTAAAGAAGCGAAAACTATTGACTTTGAGATTGTTAAGAAGTTGTAGTTATGAGTAAAGTTAAGAAGAGGCGAAAATTAACTGTCTTAGGACGTTTTGTTATTATACTTTCTATTGGTGTTTTATTTGGTGCTAGTTTAGGTTTTTATTATCGTTTGACTAATGATAATGTTAAAAAAGATGATGTTAAAGAACAGAAAAAAGAAGAAGAAGTGGTTAGTAAGAAAGAAGAGATGGATGCATCATTAGTTATGGTAGGAGATGCTTTAATTCATAGTACTGTATATCTTGATGCATATACTGGTAGTGGTTATGACTTTAAACCGATGTTAAAAGAGATTAAACCTATGATAAAAGATTATGACTTAAAATATTATAATCAAGAGACGATATTAGGTGGTACTGAGTTAGGTCTTTCTAATTATCCTAGGTTTAACTCTCCTTATGAAGTTGGAGATGCTTTTATTGATGCAGGATTTAATTTGGTTAGTCTTGCAACAAATCATACTATGGATAAAGGTGAACAAGGAGTAATTAACTCTTTAAACTATTGGAATAGTAAAGATGATGTTTATACAGCGGGTAGTTATTTATCTTTCGAAGATAGAGATGAAGTAATTATTAAAGAAGTTAATGGTATTACTTATTCTTTCTTTTCTTATACTACTTGGACTAATGGTTTGGAGACTCCTAGTGGTAAGGAATATTTAAATAATGTTTATAGTCCCGAGAAAGCAAAAGCGGATATTGAGAAAGTTAGAGATGAAGTAGATGTTGTGATTGTGGCAATGCACTGGGGAACAGAATATTCTACTAGTGTTAGTGCAACACAGGAGGAAATTGCTAACTACCTTTCTTCTCTTGGTGTTGATATAATTATAGGAAGTCATCCTCATGTAGTAGAGCCAATTGCCTTTATTGGTAAGACTATGGTAATATATTCATTAGGTAACTTTATATCTGATCAAGAAGGAGTAGAACGTCTTACAGGATTAATGGCTAGTATAGATATCCACAAAACTGTGGAAAACGGTGTTAGTACTATAGAGTTAAGAAATCCTAAAGCAGAACTTTTATATACTCATTCTACATATGGAAAGAAAAGAGGTTTTGTTGTTTATCCTTATACTAGTTTAAATGATGAAATACTTCCTTTATATAGAGATTATTATGAGACTTATAAAAATATAGTATTATCTCTTGATAGTAGTATAGAGATGCCTAGTTTGGAGTGATATTATGGAGATTATTAATAGACGTGCAAGATTTGATTATTTTATAGAAGATACTTATGAAGCAGGTATTGTTTTAAAAGGAACAGAGATTAAATCTATAAGAGGTGGTAAAGTAAATATTAAAGATAGTTATGCTATTATAAGAAATGGCGAAGTTTATCTTGTTAATATGTTTATAGACCATTATAAAGAAGGTAATATCTTTAATCATGAAGAGACAAGAAGTAGGAAGTTATTACTTCATAAAAGTGAGATTAAAAAGTTAGATAATAAACTAAAATTAGAAGGTTATACTCTTATACCTTTAAAACTATACTTTGTAAGAGGCAAAGCGAAGATAGAACTTGGACTTTGTAAGGGTAAGAAAAACTATGATAAAAGAGAAAGTATTAAAGAAAGAGATTTGAAAAGAGAAGCTGCTAAGCTTAATAAGTATAAATAATTTGGTAAATATTGGTATTTGCTTTTTTGATACTTCTGTGTTATAATCTAGTTGTATTTGGGGATGCTTTGGTTTCGACAGGAATAATAGAGCATAAATGGCAAGTCGAGTTGTTTACGTTACAAACTAAATTAAATATAACTGGAAACAGTATTAAAACAGCATTTGCTAACTTATTTAATAGAAACACTGAGTTAGCTTTCGCCTAGTAAAAGGTAAATGCACTGTCTTTTCTTAATTTCCTGTGTTAAGTTAAGATGGTTTATTTTAGCAGGATATAGTTATAGTTTGTCTAGACTATGATAGAATCTTTTAGACTAGGGCTATTTTATTAGTTGATGGTTACTAGAAAATAGTTCGAATTTTCTTAATCATCTAAACTTGTAGAAGTTTATGTAGCTTTATTTTTGGACAGGAGTTCGAATCTCCTCATCTCCACCATTGGGAAATCTGTTCGAACCATTCGAACTTTTGATATAGGAATCAATCAGAAATGATTGATTTTTTCGTTTATATGAAGAAATCAACCTAGAAGAAAGGTTGGTGTTTATGATTAATGTAATCAAACAAGAAATTGATATGGAAGAGTCTTTAAGAAAAAGATTAGAAATTATCTGTGATTTTTGTAATACTAGTCCAACGTTTATAAATGGTAGTATTAGAAAAATTGATAAAACTAATTTAAGTTACATTGAGCCACACAGAATTATTATTAATGATATGACTTTTCTTGCTTTTAATTATTCTAATGAAATCTATATTAATAACTTGAGTAAAAAGATTAAATTAACTGAACTCGAAAACTATATTAAATCACACTAACTATTCCCTACAGAATAAATTCCTTTGTTGATAAAATGTTGAAAAATAAAGGAATTATGAGTTATTAAAAAAAGAGAACGCACCATAAA
>CALVUY010000089.1 GCA_944363705.1 uncultured Bacilli bacterium
ACAACTATAGGAATCATTATTGGTTAAACATGATTAGTTGCTCCATAAAGGCTACTTTCTTAATTCCTACCTCATGTTTAACCAATATTAATTTATCACATTTTTATAATTTTGTTAACCCCTTTTTAGAGGTTTCCGAACAACTTTATTCTTTTTCTTTATATCTACTTCTTACACAACTAGTTCTATATGACTGTTTACTAAATTTACTTTTAAATTTAGGATAACCTTTTCTTTTAGCATAATAATCATTAAAAGCTTTACATAAATCATCTACAGCAGAACATAATACAGTTGAATCTACTTCTTTTAGAAATTCATTTTCTTCTTTTAATTTAGGTAAATCTTTATGTAAATCAAATCTATTTATACCATTATTATCCTTTAAATAATTAAGATAATAATTATATACAAAACGTTTACATCCTAAAGTTCTATTAATAAATCCACTTTGGTCATTTGTTGGATATAACCTAAATTTATATGCTTTATATATCTTCATAATCCGAACACCTCTCTTAACTTTTGTAACTTAAGTCTACTATCTAGAAAATATGTTTGTCAATACATTTTTTCGATTTTTCAGTATAAATTTCCTATTATATAAAAACAAAAAGTAGGACTCACTCCTACTTTTTAATTATCTTTCTATTTCTACAAGTTCATATACTTCAATGATATCTCCTTCTTTATAATCTTGGAAATTATCTAAAGTAAGTCCACAATCATGATCTTTAGACATTTCTTTAACCCCGTCTTTTTCATGTTGAAGTGACTTTATAGAGCCATTATAAATTACTATACTATCTCTTACTACTCTAGCTTTATCATTATTTTTAATAGTACCAGAAGTTACATGACAACCTGCTATCATACCAACTTTAGAGAATTTAAATAGTTGACGAATCTCAGCTGTACCAGTAACTTTTTCTTCATAGATAGGCTCTAACATACCTTTCATAGCTTTTTCCATATCTTCTACTAATTTATAGATAATATCATAAAGTCTAATTTCGATACTATATTGTTTAGCCATATCTAATACTTTATTATTTCCTCTAACATTAAAACCTATTATTAGAGCATTAGAAGCGGATGCTAGGACAATATCACTTTCTGTAATACCACCAACTGCTCCTCTAATAACATTTATTTTAACTCCTTCTACTTCTATTTTTTCTAGTGAAGATTTAACTGCTTCTAGACTACCATTAGTATCTGTTTTTAAGACTACATTTATCTCTTTAAGACCTTCATTTATCTTACCGAATAACTCTTCTAGACTCATACCAGTTCTATTAGTATCAGCATCTTTTTCCCTTAAGGCTCTATCACTTGCTATTTGTTTAGCTTGTTTCTCAGTCTCAAAAGCCATAAACTTATCACCAGCACTTGGAACACTAGATAATCCTGTAATTTCAACTGGCATAGCAGGTGGGGCTTCAACAATATTTCTTCCTAAATCATCTTTTAGAGTTCTAACTTTACCAAAAGCTGTTCCTACAACTATAGGGTCTCCTAATCTTAAAGTACCATTAGAAATAAGTAAAGTTGCAACTGCTCCTACATGTTTATCCATTTTACTTTCAAGTACTGCTCCTGTAGCATAACGATTTGGATTAGCTTTTAATTCCTGCATTTCTGCGATTAATAGAATATTTTCTAATAATTCGTCAACACCTTCACCTGTTTTAGCAGATATCTTAGTTACAATAGTATCTCCACCCCATTCTTCTGGAGTAAGACCTGCTTCTACAAGTCCTGTCATAACTCTATCTATATTAGCTTCAGGTTTATCTATTTTATTTATACATACAATAATAGGAACACCTGCTGCTTTAGCATGGTCAATTGCTTCTTTAGTTTGAGGCATTATACCATCATCTGCTGCTACTATAATGATAACTATATCAGTAACACTAGCACCTCTTGCTCTCATCTCTGTAAAAGCAGCATGTCCTGGAGTATCTATAAAGGTTATCTTTTTACCATTACATTCTACTTGATAAGCACCTATTTCTTGAGTAATACCACCAGCTTCTCCACTTGCAACATTACTTTTTCTAATATAATCAAGAAGTGTTGTTTTACCATGATCAACATGCCCCATTATAGTTACAACAGGAGGACGTTCTACTAAGTCTTCTTCTCTATCTTCTATTTCATAATTTTCAAAGTTAGAAATATCAGCAGTTTCTTCTTTTTTTACTGTTTTATTATAATCTAGAGCGATTAATTCAACAGTATCAAAACTAACACTATTATTAACAGTAGCCATTATTCCTAATCCCATTAATTTCTTAATAATCTCCCCAGTAGAAACATCTAAAAGATTAGCTAAATCTGATACTGTCATACCTTCTTTATATAGTAAAACATTCTCATCTACTACTTGCTCATTACTTTGTAACTTCTCTTTATGTTTATATATCTTCTTTCTTTCTTGTTTAAAGTTACTCCTATCTTTCTCTTGTTTCTTAACTTTTTTAACTTTACTTGTTTTAACTAGATTATCATCAGTAAGATTAGATTCATATGCTATTTGTTCTGCTTTCTCATCTAAATTATAATCATTAAGCATCTCTTCATCAGGATTAGTTTCTACATAATCTTCTTCATCTTGAAAAGAATTATCTAGAAGTATTACTTCATCATCACTAAGAACTCTATCTAAATCACTTGTATCCATAGCAAGACTTTCCATATGTTTAACTATATCTTCTACACTTCTATTAATATCTTCTGCATATTCTTTTATTGTCATAAAATCACCTCACTCTAATATTTTTCTTATTTCATCATATACCTCATTACTAATTTCACATTCTAGTTTTCTCTCTAAGCTCTTTTTCTTAATCGCTTCTTCTAAGACTTTTACATCTCTTTTAATATATGCACCTCTACCGTTCATTTTTCCTGTTAAATCAACTTTAACTTCTCCATCTTTACTTCTAACTATTCTAAGTAGTTCACGTTTATCTAATTTTTCTCCTGTTACTACACAACTTCTAAGAGGAATTTTTCTTGTTTTCATAACTACCTCCTATTCTGATTTTATACTAATACCCATTTCCTTAGCTTGTTCTGTTGTTTTAATATCAATTTTATATTTAGTAAGTCTAGTAGCAAGTTTAGCATTAAGTCCTTTTTTACCTATAGCAAGTGAGAAATTATCTCCATCTGCTATTACTAAAGCTTCTTTCTTCTTAGGATCAGTAATTAATACTGTTAAATCTTTAGCAGGACTTAAAGCATTTTCTATAAATACTGCCGGATCACTATCGTATTTAACAATATCTACTTTTTCACCATTAAGCTCTGTAATGATATTTGCAATACGACTACCACGTTCTCCAATACATGCTCCAATAGGATCTACTTTAGGGTTTTCTGAGTATACTGCTACTTTGCTTCTAACTCCTGCTTCTCTTGCTACACTATATAAAAGCACTGTACCATCAACTAGTTCTGGTATTTCACTTTCAAATAATCTTTTAACAAAGCCAAAATGCCTTCTACTAAGTAGTACAAGTAAGCTTCTACCATTATTATCTACTTTAGTAACATATACTTTAATCTGACTACCCATTTCAATATGTTCACCTGGTATAATATCTTTCTTAGGTAAAATACCATTAGTACGTCCTAAGTCAATAAAGTAGTTATCTGTATCTTCTAGTGCAACTGTACCAACAAGTAATTCATCTTGTTTATCTCCAAACTCATCAGTAATACTACTACGCTCTGCTTCTCTAATCTTTTGAATAACAACTTGTTTAGCAGTACTTGCAGCAACTCTACCAAAGTCTTTAGGAGTAACTTCAGTATCAATAGTATCTCCAACTTCAACAGTTTTATCTAACTTTCTAGCATCACTAAGTTTAATCTCAGTACCCGGATTAAAGAAACTAATCTTTTCTTCTTCTTCATCCTTTTCCTTAGCTTTTTCTTCTTCTTTAAACTCTTTTTCAGTTATTTCTGTATCAAGATTTTCATCTTCTGCATAACGCTCAAATAAAGCATCTTCATACTCCTCTTTAGTCATCTTATCATCAGGTACAACAGTAAGATAAGAATATACTTTAATATCTCCATTATTTTCATTAATTAAGACTTTTACATTATTATTTTTACTTTTAGCATTCTTCTTATAAGCACTAGTTAAAGCATTTCTCATTGCTTCAAAGATAATTTCTTTATCTATATGTTTTTCTTTAACAACTAAGTCAACTGCTTTAAGAAACTCTTTTCCATTCATACTACATATCTCCCTTCTCTTTTGAATGTATATCTAATACATCTATATCATTACATAAGTTATTATCATCCATAATAGGATTAATAATTTTAGTTGCCTCTGTTATTTTATTAACATCGATTATTTCTTCACTATCAAGTTCAATATTTAATGTTTTAACGCCTTCTTCAGTAGAATAATAAACACTACTTACAAATAGTCCTAAGTCTTTAATTTTATCATCTACTAAAGCTTTTACTTTACTTTCCATAATACCTCCTCTTACAAACTAAAGAGTGAAGTTTTTAAACTTCACTCCTTTCTTAGTAATTAGTATACAATGTATTATATGTTTTGTCAAATCACTGTTAATTTGAGTTTCCGTTTTTTTTAAAATTTTCATTATTTTTAAAGTGTAAAGTAGTAAAAATGAACTTTACACTTTGCAA
>CALVUY010000090.1 GCA_944363705.1 uncultured Bacilli bacterium
TCAAAACACCTGTTTTCTTCAATATTCACTGATAAATTATCTTGAATTTTAAAAATTCATATAAATTTTATTTTTTTAAGATGATACTGCTTCATTTAACATCTCAAAGAAGGCATTCATACCTTTATTAAAAATATCTTCTATTAAGCGAGATAAATCTAATCCTAGTTCTGATACTTTATTTTCATAATTAACCTTATCTTTATTAAGATAATCTTTTATCGTAACATCCTTACCCGCTTCTATATCTTCCTCATACGCCTTTATTTGTTCTTCTGTTAACATATTTTCTCTATTTCTTGTATACTCATTATAACCTGATGCTTGCATAAAATATAAAACAAAGAAAAGGAATACTAATATTAAAACAATAAGTCTTGCTAAATTAGTTTTGGTCATTATTTATCACCTCTGTTAGCACTTCACTTAAAACTAAAAGGGTTTCATAGACTTCATCGATGGTATTTTCTGGTCCTCCTACTTCTATTAGAATAGTTCTATTAGAAAAATCTTGATTATAAACACCGTTTACCCCTTCCCCTTCTTTTTTGTATATTCCTTTAGATAGTCCTGGTATTTTAGCATTTATCATCTCACTTATTTTGGTACTGAAATCTAAATTTCCCTGATAATTAGGATTTTCTAATCCTACTAAAAACATTACTTTAGCATAATTCCTATCATTATAAGTTAGAGTTGTCTTATCATGAGATAAGGAATCTCTATGTAAGTCTATAAAATATATTAAACTAGGATAGTTCTCTTTCGCTTGTTCCATTAAGACTCTACTAGCAGTATAACTTCCTGCATAATTAAGTCCTAAACTACTTCTAATACTACTTATTGTTTGTTCTTCTATTAACACACTAAAACCATTATCTTCTAATTTTTCTTTTAAAACATAATCTGATAGTTTAACTGTTGGCATTACACTATACTCGGCAAAGGATGAAGGTTTATATTCTTCTGTATCATGAGAATTATATAAATAAATAGTAGGTTCTTCTTCATTAACAACATCTTTGTTACTTACTTTTTTAACTTCTTTCTCCTCTACATTTACTTTTTTAGTTAACCCTTTAAAATTAGTATCTAATATTGAAAGAGGATCACTTAAATCTAAATCAATTAATTTAGTCATAATTTGATGAAAGTAACTATAGTTGGATTTACTATTAACAATAAAGGGATTATTATTTTCTATTAAAAAGTTTACTAAATCACTATTTTGATAAGGTAAGTTATACTTAGATAAAGCTTTAATGGTTAGGATAAACGAAGAAAAAATCATAATAAAGAATAGAATGATTTTTGGTTTTATTTTCTTAGTTTTTTTATTCTTTGATATAAACTTTTTCTTCATAAGAAATCTCCTTTACTACATAGTAATAAAAGAGTTATTAAAAATATGTCGAATTAGTTTAATTCTAGACTTTTATTTAATGCTTTAGATAAAAGAAGACTTAACTTTTGGGTAACAAAGTCTATTTCTTTAGGAGTTACTAAAAGATTATAGCCTAGAGGTGTTAAGACTTCTGTAATTAAGGTCTTAATCTCTTCTTCTGATAGATTACCTATTAGACCCATAACTTCTTCTCTTTCTTCTTTATTTAAGGTTTTATCATGACTTTTATAATCTCTACTACTTGGAGGGACTAACTTTAATTTACTATTATTAATATTTTCTTTTTCATAAGAGAAGTGTCTAAAGATATAATTAATAGTATTACTAACTATAGTAGTAGCATCTACAACTGTTGGTATACCAATAGCGATTACAGGAATGCCAAGAGTTTCTTTACTAATTTCAAATCTATTATTTAAAAGGCCACTACCTGGATGTATACCTGTATCTGTTATTTGTATTGTTTTATTAATACGTTCAAGACTTGAGGCAGCAAGGGCATCTATTACAATTAGAAAATCTGGTTTCGTTTTTTCTATTACTCCTTCTATTATTTCTTTAGTTTCAATCCCTGTTGTCCCCATAACTCCTGGTACTAAAGATGAAACGACTCTATATTTATTATCTAATGGTAGACCTAACTCTACTATCTGTCTTGTTATTTTAATAGAATCTACTGTTAATGGTCCTAAAGCATCAGGTGTTGCCTTTCTATTTCCAAGTCCTACAATTAAACAACTGTAACTATCTTTGATATTGATACTATTTAATAAGTCTTTTAAAGCTTTAATAGTTGTGTTTAACAAATTATTAAAATTAGTTTCATCTGTAACATCTTCAAAATAAATAGTCTTATAGATTCCTTCTTTTTTAGAGATTAGTTTAGCACTATCTTTATCTAAGGTGATAGTTTCTATTTTAATATCTTTATATAGTTCCTCATGTTTTTCATATTCTTTAAAGTTACTAAGATGTTCAACTATTAAGTCTGTTCTAATCCTATATTTACTTAAATCTACTTCATGCATAAAAAACACTACCTTTCAATTTTATTTTCTTTTTATATTATTAACAAAAAGTACAAAAATATTTGCAAAATATACTATTATTTGGTAAAATTAGATTGTTTACAAAAAGTGAGGTGAAAACATGCCAAATATTAGAAGTGCTAAGAAAAGAGTACGTAGTAATGCTAGAAAAGCAGATGTTAATACTTTAGTTAAATCTAGTATGAGAACTGCTATTAAGAATTGTGAAAAAGCAGTAAACACAGGTAATAAAGAAGAAGCATCTAATAAATTAAATATTGCATTACAAAGAGTTGATAAAGCTTGTACTAGTGGATTAGTTCATAAGAATAAAGCTGCTAGATTAAAATCAAGACTTACTAAAGCAGTAAATGCTATGAATTAAGAAAAGAAATGTGGATAGTGTACACGCACATTTCTTTTTTTTATAAATTTTTAAAAAAAGTATGAATTTTGAAAATTCGAAGTATTTTTTACTTGAATTTTAGGAGAAAAGAGCCTTTTTGACCAATTTTCAACCTGTTTTTTTTCTGAATTTTGAAAATTCACTTTTTGCAAAGAATAACTCTATCTGTTATAGTGATAGCGAAAGGAGAAAAAGTTTATTATGAATTAGATATATGTATAACCAATTTTCTTTTCATTAATTTTATATTTTTGATTTTTTCTAGGAATGTATCACTCCTTTATTAAAAAATCATAATAAACAAAGTTCCTTTCAAAGTTCATCTCCCATAAAAAGACTAGAAACCTCCAAATTCTAGTTTTTTTTCTAATCTATCTAAAGTTATCTCTTTAAAAGCATTGTTTTTTATATCATTTAAAATAATACTAGATACTCTCTCATAATCAGTAATATTGCCTTTAGTAACACAACCTCTTTTCTTTGCAATTTCTTCCATTATTTCTATATTAGTCATATTATCTCCTTTGATATTATAACGACTTTCTAATTTTTCTTTATATAGTTTAGTTAGGATATCTATAGCAAAGAGAGCTAAATCTTCTTTATTAAGTATTTCTTCTTTAATAGATGAGAATATGGCAAGTATCCTTGCTTCATATTGATTTTCTAATTTAGGCCATAAAATACCAGGAGAGTCTAGTAAATCTATATCTTTATTAATTCTAATCCATGAAAGACTCTTAGTAAAACCTGGCTTATTACCTACACCTGCTGCTTTCTTCCCTACTAATCTATTAATTAAGGTACTCTTTCCAACATTAGGTATACCTATAATTAAGGCTCTTAAGTTACGAGGTTTTAAGCCTTTAGATTTCCTTTTTTCATTAAGTTCTTTACTAACACTTTCGCTTAATTCTAAAACTTTCTTAACATTCTTATTATTCGCTAAATCAACTGGTACTACTTTATAACCAAGACTCTCATAATAACTAATAAATTTAGCAGTTTCTTTTTTATCACATAAATCATACTTAGTCATTATTAGTATTCTGGGCTTATCTTTAATTAAATCATCTATATCTTTGATTTTAGATGATATAGGCATTCTTGCATCAATTACTTCATAGATTATATCTATTAAATTAATCTTTTCTCTTATTTCTCTTTTAGTTTTAGCCATATGGCCTGGATACCACCCAATACACTGTGATGCCAAACTTTTTTCTTTATTTTCCATTTTATCACTTCCTTACTCTATCGTTTCCGCTACTAATTTTCTCTTTTTCTTATCTGCTAGCTGTTTCTTTTCCCTTTCAAGTTCTTTCAAACTCTTTTTTGGTGTTGGCATTTCTTCAGACATCATACCACCAATATCGGCAATTGCTTTTCTTACCTTTTTACCTACTTCATAATGTACGTTTTTGGCATTATTTTCGCCTTGAATATTATCTCTTAAAAGTTTTTGTTTTGTTTGATTGATTCTAAACAAATTTGCTACTAATTCATCCTCATTCATATTATCTAAAATATCTTCTCTATAACGTAATTTTTTCCTCTTGAAAATATCATCAGCAGTTTCACCATTATATAATCCTCTATATCCTGCATTATGAAACTCGGCCATATTTTTAACTCCTGCAGATGAGGCTACTTTTTGTAATGTATAATTTCCTCGTCTAGTTAACTTTCTTTGATAAAATCTTTT
>CALVUY010000091.1 GCA_944363705.1 uncultured Bacilli bacterium
AAAGAATTAGGATTAGACGATGAATTTGGTGCAATATATGATGAAGAGATAGTTCATAAAATGGAGATTAATTCTGCTAGAAGTGATGGTAGAAAAGAAGGCAGAAAAGAAGGTGCTAAAGATGAGAAAAAATCTATCGCTAAAAATCTTCTAAAAATAGGTATGCCTATAAAAGATATAATGAAAGCCACAGGTCTTTCTAAAAAGCAAATAACAACGTTAATGTAATACCTAACAAAACTGTAATAAAATTTACAGTTTTTTTGTGATATAGTGGTAAAGAAAGGAGAAATACTATGGAAGTTTTAAAAGTTAATAATTTAAAAAAATATTATGGTAATAATACTAATATTACTAAAGCTTTAAATAATATATCATTTACCGTTAGTAATAATGAATTCTTAGCTATTATGGGTGCAAGTGGTAGTGGTAAAACTACTTTACTTAATACTATATCTACAATAGATTCTGTTACTAGTGGTAATATTATTATTAATGGAGTTGATATTACTAATTTAAATGAAGAAGAACTATCTAACTTTAGAAAGGAGAATCTTGGTTTTGTTTTTCAAGACTTTAATTTATTAGATACTCTAACTATAAAAGAAAAATTTAACTTTATTCTTTCAGTTAATAAATCTATTCCTTTGTCACTATCATATTTAGAGAATTCTTTAAAAGTTAAATTATGTGAGTATATATCTAAAAGAGTAGGAGTATTACCTACATAACCTAAATTTATTTGCATTAGACGATACTTCCTTTCTTATATAGTTTTGTTAGTTATTGACTTTTTATACTTTTAATCTATAATAATGTTAAGAAAAGAAGAAAAAGAAAGATATAATATGTTAACTAATAGTATCTTTACTTTCTAATAATTATGTACTATAATATGCGGTAAATGGAGGAGAATCTATTTATGGATAGTGAAAAACTTGCTGAATTAAGAAATTATTATAAAGATGAATTAACTATAATAGGTTTTAATGATTTAGAGGTAGTATCTAATGCTAGTTCTTTTTTTAAGAAATCTTTACTAGATAATCTAGCAGATATTTTAAGAAGTGAAGAAGTAGAGTCTACTATTATTGATTGCTTTTCACCTTTAATGAATAAAACAGAACATATTAATTATTACTTAAAGAGTAATTTAAGTATAGAAGAGATAAAACTATCTAAAGTTTATAGCAGTGTTTTATCTCTAGAAAAATTTATGGTAAATAGACACTTACCTAAAGCTTTAGGAAAAATTGGTTATTTATCTACTTTTAAAAATCTTGTTAATATGGATGATGATATTACTCATATTACTTCAGTTTTAGAAGAAGCATCTTCTCCTATAATAATTTATTCTAGTGGTTATAGTAATTTAAAAAGAGAAATAGACTTTGATGGGGTTAATGCTCCTAAAGACTATGACTATACTTTAAGTAAGATTAAGAGTAAGAAAACATTAAGTAATGTTATGAAAGGTATAGAAAGAAACTTTTATAATATCTTATCTATCAATGATAAAAGTGATATTTATGTATTAAATGCTCTCATTCCTGATTCTTTGGAAGAGATTAAGAACTTAGTAATATCTTTTAATGATTCACTATATAACTTATGTACTAAATATAATTTAAATTATATTGATAGAAATGTTACTGATAATACCCCTGAATCTTTAAGTGAAGAGATAATATCAGCTTTATATATAAATAAATTTATTACAGAAAGAAAACAAGTAAGAGAGTATAGTGATTATTCATATAACTCTAAAGGGGCTTTAGGAGTTATGGATAAGACTCAAAGTGACTGGCGTGAGATACAAAAGTTAGCATTAGAAAAAGAAGGATATGAGAGGGAATATCTTTTAGATATTGCAAGAAGTCATAAAGATGAGTATGATGTTTTTGATAAAGTACAGAAGGTATTAACTAAGAGAAAGAAAAGATATAGTCCAAGGATAGATTAAAAAACTATTTACAAAACAACATTTATTTGATATATTCTTATTGACGTTTATGCTTAAAACTTAAATTTAATTTAACTGCATATTAATTTATGCGGGTTTTCTTCGTTTTCAAAGAACTTTACTAATTAGTGAGGAGGGATAATGTGTCTATTAGTAAAGAAGAGTTGAAAAAAGAAAAGAAAAAGTTACATGATGTTTTAGTTAAACTAGATAAAGAAATTAAAGAGTCTAGTAGTGATTTATTTCTAAAAGAAGAAGAACTTATTAATTTTAGAAAACTTAATTATGAGGATAAATCATCTTTTGATAGTGCCGAGTTTAATCAAGTAATGGCTGCAGATAGCTTAGAAGCTTTAAGAGTACTTAGTAAAAGAAAATATTATAAGTCTTTAATTAATATTAAAGATAAACCTTATTTTGCATCTTTCCTTTATAAAGATAATGAGGGTAATACTTATGATATTTATATGGCTTTAACTTATTTAAAAGATGAAAACTATGATAATATTTTATATGACTGGCGTAGTCCTATTTGTAGTTTATTTTATGATTATGAAGTGGGGCCATGTAAATATAAAGTAGATGAATTTACTCATGAAGGTAATCTCTTAAAGAAAAGGCAATATATAATAGATAAGAGAAAACTTATTAGTGTTTTTGATAATTCTCTAAATATAGATGATGAACTATTACAAAAAGAAATCGCTACTACTGATAATGAAAAGATGAAAAATATTGTTAATACTATTCAAGCTGAACAGAATAAGATAATTCGTAATTTAGATGATCATAATCTAATAGTACAAGGTATCGCTGGATCTGGTAAAACATCAGTTGCCTTACATCGTATCGCTTTCCTTTTATATCGTATTAAAAACCTAAGTTCTAATAATGTTTTAATCTTTTCTCCTAATAAGATATTTTCAGAATATATTTCTAATGTCTTACCAGAGTTAGGAGAAGTGAATACATTAGAGACAACTTTTAGTGATTACTTAAGTTATTTCTTAAAAGAATATAAAAATATAGAGAGTTTTCCATCATTTATTGGTAAATATTATAAAGGTGAAAAATATGATGTAGAGATTATTAGATATAAACAAAGTAAAGAGATTATAAGAGATTTAGATAATTATATTAATGAGTTTTTAAAGAACTTTAAAGTTATTAATGATATAGAACTTGACAAAATAAATGAAGTTAGTAAAGATGAGTTAAATTACTTAATTAAAGATAAATATAGTAGATTTCCTTTAGTTGAGAGAATTGATGAAGCATCTAAGTATTTATCATTAAAGTATTATGGAACTCCTGGTAAGAGAAAAAGCACAATTAGAAAATTAATTAAAGATAATATTAATGCTTCTTTAAATATTAAAGATATTTATAAAGATTTCTTCAACAGTAGTTATGCTAAATATAAATTAGATATTAAAAATACTAAAGTAATAGACTATGATGATGCCTTACTTGTATCTTACTTAAAAGGTAAACTCTTTGGCTTTCCTTACAATAATTATATTAAACAAGTAGTTATAGATGAAGCGCAAGATTATAATTATTTACAATATGTGATTATTAAAGAGATGTTTAAGAAAGCAGATTTTACAATACTAGGTGATGTTAATCAAAATATTAATCCTTATTATAAATATGAAACTCTTGAAGAGTTAAAAGAGATATTTAATGACAGTAATTATTTAGAATTATTAAAAACTTATAGATCTACTAAAGAAATAATAGAATATACTAATAAGATATTAAATTTAGATTATGTTAATGCAATTAAGAAAAGTAATAATAAAGATGTTCTTATTAGAAAAACTAAAGATATTAAGGAATCATTACTTTTTGATATAAAAACACTTACTAATACATATAAGTCACTTGCTATTATTACTAAAGAAGATAGAGAAGCAGAAGTTATTTTTGAGTTATTAAAAGATGATTTAAGTATTAGTTTACTAACAGAAGAGTCTAAATCATTTATTAAAGATTTAGTAGTAGTTCCAAGTTATATTGCTAAAGGTCTAGAGTTTGATAGTGTTATCATAGTAGATAGTGATGAGACATTTAAGAAGAATAAATATCTATATTATGTCGCTTGTACGAGAGCGAGAGAGGAGCTTATTATTTATGAGTAAAATATATTTAGATAAAATAGGTTATGAGAATTATTTAAAGAGTCTTGAAGATATTAAAAAGGAAATAGATGAGAATGCTAAACTTATGAGTATTTATGCAAGTGATGATGCTTATGGAGATGGTTGGCACGATAACTTTGCTTATGAAGAGACTATGCATAAGGAAGCCGAACTATTTCAAAAGTATAATAAAAAGAAAAGTATGTTAAAGGATATTGTTATTGTAGATAAGAAATCTAATGGAACAGTTAGTCTTAATA
>CALVUY010000092.1 GCA_944363705.1 uncultured Bacilli bacterium
TTTATATTTTACCAGTTTTTACCAATTTATACCAAAAAGAAAAACTAGTCTTGGAAATGGCCAAATCTAGCTTTCTCTTCATAACAGATATTTAATAAATCTAAGTCTTTTATAATGTTTTTAGGGGTACACTCAAAATATAATGATTCATCTGGTTCGATATAGCCTTTATCACTATCTATATATATTGATAGAGGTTTATCTATACCAATAGCATAACTAATAACCACTTCACACCAAGATAAGTTATATTTTTTTAGATAATCTTTAGCGATTAATCTTGCTTTATAAGCAGCACTTCTATCTACTTTAGTAGGGTCTTTCCCAGAAAAAGCACCTCCTCCTGCTTTACAAAACGATTGATAAGAATCAACTACTATCTTTCTTCCTGTAAGGCCAGAGTCTCCTTCAAAGCCACCTATTTCAAATTTTCCTGTAGGATTAATTAAAAACTCTTCTATTTCAATATCATAATCTTTACATATATTAATACATGCCTCTTTTATTAAATTATCTGTAAAGTCACGATGTTCTTCATCATTTTGATAAGAAATAGTAAAATATTTAATCTTTTTTAATTTCATATTATCATCATAATAACCTGTTATCTCTGCTTTACCATCACTTCTTAAATATGGACAGTTTAGTCTTTCTTCATCATACCATTTACTAAATCTTTGAAGGATTACCATAGCAGTAGGAAGTAGTTCTTTAGTATCGTTAACTGCATAACCAAACATCATCCCTTGATCCCCTGCTCCACCTACTTCATCATTAGTACCCATAGCAATATCAGGACTTTGCTTACCTAAATTATTAATTATTTCATAGTTAGTATCATATCCAACACTAGCTAAAACTCTTTTAACAACACTCTCTACATCAACATCTCTTTTACTAGTAACTTCTCCTGTTATAAAGATTTTACCTTTACCACCCATTACTTCTATACCACATCTAGAGTGTTTATCTTCTTTTAAATATGCATCAAGTAAAGCATCACTAATTTGATCACATACTTTATCAGGATGACCCCTAAATACTATTTCATTTGTATATAATCTCATAACATCACAACCTTCTAATAATAGTATAGCATCGATAACTAAAATGGAAACTATCAATTTAGTTTTATGTTATTCTTATCTAACCATTCCTCTATTATAGACTGATAATAGAAAGAAGAAACATTCATATATTCATCTTGTAAATCATATTTTTTTAAAACATCATTAAACTTATCAATATAATTATGATTTCTTAAAGTATCAAATAACTCTTTTCTTATTTTTGTATCAATAATACAATTCTTAACATAGAATCTCATTATTTCAATATGATTAATTTCTTCATATGAAGGTAATTCATAAATATTAAGTTCTTCATAGCTAGGAAATATTAAATTATTTTTCTCTTCCAAAGTCATTTTATCAAAGTCTTTAATCTGTCTTTCTATATATTTGTGTGGATTAACTATCTCCATAGTATCTATTTTTAAATAATATGTCCTACCTTTTCTAATTGTTCTTAAAAAATCTACTAAATTAATTTTTTTCATATTTATTACTCAACTTCATAGCCATTCTTAATCGCTAAAATTCTTCCTTTTAATAATTCATTATCACTGTCTATATCATAATTTCTATAATCATATATATCTTCTTTCTCATATCCAGGAGTAAAATAATATTCAGAATATCCTAATTTATCAGTCTCTTCTACTATTTCTTTTAAATCAAAATCGCTCATATCATCAAGCATACTTAACCCTTCTCCTTTAGATACAAAAGGATACATAATAACATCAAACATATTTATCTTTTTTGAACCTAGAAATATTATATGAAAAGTTGTAGTTGATCCATAATCATATTCCATTTCTAAAGTATCTTTCTCTTTTAATTTTAAATCACTTAATTTAGTCTTAGTTGCATCAATAATTTTTTCATCATCAAAAGGAAATTCATCATCAACTATACAATCATAACGCACTTTTTTATACTTTATATTATATAAATGATATGCTAGTGAATTAAAAGATGCAAGTATAGTATAAGCTAAATCTGCTACCGTCATTCTATCATGTATCTCTATTTCTCTCCATATTTTATCTTCTAACCCATCAATTCCTACTCTAAAAGTTAATATTTTATCCATCATAAACACCTCTATAATATTTTATTTAAGCATTCTTCCCACAACATTTTTTATATTTCTTTCCACTTCCACATGGACATGGATCATTCCTACCTACTTTTTTCTCTTTAGGCATAGAATTAACTTCTTTTTTAGAATAACCATTATATACCCATATAGGCAAAGTATTTTTATAATTATTTATTATTTCTATTATATTTTTATAATCTTTATCAGTATATTTAATATTGTATTCTTTAAACATACTTTTAACAAAGTCATTTGCAAAAAGATTCATATGTATAGTAGTAATCAAAGACATTGATAACTCTTTAGCATATTTACTAGATAAATTATCAATATATGATGATAATTCTGAATTAAAACTAGTAAAATTAATATAGTCAAAATCACTATTAATATCTACCTTCTTATATTTTTTAAAAGCTTTTTTCTGAGGTATAATGACTTTTTTCATAATTTCATCAATACTATCAAATATAGAGTAATATTCACCAACGACATTGAACTTTACTTTCTTTATTTGTTCATCTAATTCATCAAGTGTATAATCGATATCATGATATATTTTTAATAATTCTTGTAACTTCTTTCTTTCAATAACACCGTTATAAAAAATATATATATTTAGAATGTGTTCAATACCATTTTGAAACATCCCACCATCACCTAAATACTCGTCTATATTATTTATACTTTCTTTTATCTCATCAGGTATAATTACTTTAAAATTATCTTTATCTTTATATAGATAAGCATAACCATTTATAATAAAACTAGTAACTGTCGCATTTCCATTATATTCTTTACCATCTAATGCTAATAATTCAATCATATCATCATCATTATCTATAGTTAAATATCCTTCATTACAAAAATCATCTACTATTATCTCATCTAAGGAAGATACATCATCAATATTATATGTATCTTTAAATTCTTCTTTAGCATTATCTGTTAATTGTTTTAAGCATGACTTTATACTACTATTATTAGGTTTTTCTTTTAAGACTAAATTAAGGACTAAAATCTCATCTTGTGTATTCCCACCATTTTCCCAATATCTTAAATCATCATAGTAATCAATTAGTATATCATCTAATCTACTACTATCTTTCTTACTTAAACCTACTTCACTTACAAAATCATCTAAAATATCATCAAGACTTCTTTCTTTTAAAAGTACTTTTGATATTATTAAAGATAATGTTTCTTTATAAGGCTTTTTTATAATTTTACTAACTTCTTCTATTAGCATAAGGATACTCATCATATATGTTACTATATCATCCAAATCTCTTTTAATATAAACTCTATCATCAATAGATTCTTCATATAAATTTTTATAAGGAGTATCAATAAGCCAAAAATATTCTTTATTATTAATTTTCTTAATACTTACAGCAGTGTCTATTTCTTCTAATAACTCATCCTTAGTAAAGTATCCATAAAAGTCATCTTCATAATGATTATATACTAAATCAGTTGGTACTAATCCATTACTAAAGAACAAAGCCATTATTCTTGTTAATATTTCTCCTTTTAAAGAATCTCCCTTTATAGTAGAATCTACTTCCTTTAAATATATCTTTTTTAAATCTGTTGGTAATAAATATTTAACTTCAGTTTTATCATAATATGAATAACAAAAACCACTATATAAGAAAAGCTCTGACATATTAGTAACATCTTCATTATTAGATAATTTATCTAAAATAACATATTGCTTATAAGAAGCATTTCTTATTATTTCTTTATAACTTTCTATAATATTTTTTTCTAAATATTCTATTTTACTATTAAGACTCTTTTTAAAAAAGGAATCTTCATCATCATAATAAACAGATGCTATTACATCAATTTGTTCTTCATCTAAAGCCTTTAAAAAGTCTTTTAAATCTCCATCTACTTTATTTTCTAACATTAAATCTGAAGAGTCATACTCTTCTCCAACCTTTTCAATATTTGGTAAAATTTCACTTAAATCAAAATTTTTTTCCATAATCTTTTCTTCTCCTTAAAACTATTTTAATTTACTAAATTCATTATTAGAATACCCATTATATATCCATATAGGTATATCATCTTTATAAATATCTATAATACTTAATAATTCTTTAAACAAAGATTCTTT
>CALVUY010000093.1 GCA_944363705.1 uncultured Bacilli bacterium
GTAAATAAAGATAGATATGCTTCTTCTTTATTGTCTCCATTATATCTTATTCCCTTGTAATTTTCAAGATACACTTCATGTATTTTAAAATCTTTTATCTCTTTATGAGTATTTATATCCATGACAGAATAAGAGCCTTTACTAATATATGGATTCTTTTCTTTGTTAAGATTTATTTGAATAATCTTTTTCTTCTTTATATTTTCTCCACTATTTAGACTTTTGGCAAGCGCCGCATATAAGTATAATCTATTTCTATATTTTATTTCTTCACTAGGAAACTGATTCATCTCTATTAATATAATTAAATCAACTTTATCACTTTCAAGTACTATATCAAGACGGTAATCACGTTTTTTATTACCGCTATTAAACTCAGGATCATATAATCTAAATTCACTAATATCCATATTTGTATATGGTCTAATAATAGTATTAAAAAACTCTTTATAATCTTCTATTTTAAAGAAATGTTTAAATGTAGTGTCACTTAAAAGACTAATGAATTTTTTCTCTTTCTTTTCTTCTTCTTTCATAAATACCTCCAATAATTTTAATTTTTCTACGTAGATGCCTACACTCTAACATAAGTTAAAATACATTGCAATTTACGAAAATTAGTAATCGGAAGGATAAACTACCATGAATTTTGAAAATTCCTCTAGAGAAAATTAAAAATTGACCTCTCTTTTGAAGTCAATTTTCAAAATTCCAACAAATTTAAGAAATTTTAGTTCTAATCTTTTCTAATATCTTACTCTCCTTTCTACTTACTTGAACTTGAGACATACCAAGAGACTTAGCAGTTTCTTTTTGGGTCATATCTTGATAGTATCTTGACATTATTAGTTCTCTTTCACTTTCTTCAAGTCCATTAATCGCTTCTTTTAAATCTAATACCCCTACATCATAACCTTTTTCAATAAGAGCGATTTTATTATATAAATTATAGTCATCATCTAAATAACTATTATCTAGACTATAAGGATTTGTAACAGCATTCATAACACTTACTATTTTTTCTTCAGACTCTCCTAGCATATAAGAAATTTCAAAAGTAGTAGGTTCTCTTCCTAAATTTTGAGATAAATATTCTCTTGTTTCTTTAATTTCTTTACTTAATTTATAAGTATCAGTTGAGACATGAATCCCATAATCATTATTTATGGCTTTTAAGACCTCTCCTTTTATCCACAAATAAGCATAATCTGTAAAGCTTGTCTCCCTTTTTGCATCATACTTTTGTAATGCAGTTTGTAATCCTAACATTCCTGCTTGAAATAAATCATCATAATCACTTCTAAAGTTATACTTACTAGTAATATTTCTAACTAAACCAACATATCTTAAAGCTTCTTCTGTCATAGTATCTATCCTTTCTTGTCTTAAGAATAAATAAAATTTACTTAATTAACAAGGCTTTCGACAGAAGTAGTTATTAATTTCATCTTACAAATTTCTTAAAAATAATGTCTTAAACAAAATACCAAATATTTCTCTTGAAAAAGACTTGGTTTTACCTTTGTGTACTTTACTTTTAGGATAATCATTACAATTAAAAGTAATATCTATATTTTCTTTAAAGTCTTGATACTTAATAGTTAAAATAGTTTTAGAACAAGTATTAGAATAGTTAAACTCTAACTTACTAAGAGGAATAGTACTTTTCTTTATTACTTTAGATAAATCTAAGTAATTAGAGAGTGTTATATCATCATATACTTCTATTATCTCTTTTCGATATAGATAATACTTATTAATAGTATCTACTACTTTATAACCATTATGAACTGAAGTATCAGTTATACTATCATCTTTATAGCATTTGTAGTACTTCTTACGATAACGATATAACTTTTCTTTAGAAATAACTTTTATATAAAATTTATCTTCTATATTAGAGTTATTTAAGACTTTTTCATCATAAAGAGTCTTAGTTAAATGATTTATTAACTTAAGTTTTATCTTACTATAGCCTTTTTTAGTTATAGTTATTTTATCTTTAATATAATTAGAGCTTTCTATTACAAAGTTTCCTTTTCTATCTCCTTGATTTAAAAAGCATGTTACTTCTAACTCTAGAAACTCAGGGCTATATTTTTTAGATAACTTAATATTGTAGTTATTACCTTCATAAATAGTTTTATCTTTATATTTTAAAGTTATCTTTGTAATTAAAAGATTATCTATATTACTAATAGTTAAGTTATCTATTTTCTTTAAATCTTTATAATAATAGATAGTTTTGATATCTTCATCTAGTCTTTTATCATTAAGTTTTTCTTTACTATAGTTAGTATATTCTCCATAAGTTACTTCATTACTTTTAAGAGGATATTCAAGATTACATTCTTCTAAATATTTAAATTCTTTATCTATCTTTTCTTCTTTATAATAAGTAACTTTCTCTATTTTCTCATTATCCTTAGCTTGATAATTAGCATTAACTTCACCTACCTTTAGATAAGGAGTAACAATAGTTTTTGCCGAGACATTATTCCAACAAAAAAATAATAATAGTATTAAGAGTATCTTCATAATTAGTACCTCCTACTATTATTATTTACTATTTCTAATCTTTTGCTTTAAAAATTAATGTAAAGACAAAGGTAAAGATAATCGCTGCAGTTATTCCGGCTGCAGTAAGATCAAAGACACCCATTAATAATCCTATTATGCCATGAGATTCAGTGGCAAGTAAGGCTCCATGAATTAGAGAGTGACCAAAGCTTGTAATAGGAAGTAAGGCTCCTCCACCTACTTTGGCAATAAAGAAGTCATAGATAGAAAAGGCATCAAGGGCTGAACCTACACATACAAAGATAGCGGTTATATGACCAGGAGTTAGTTTAGTATTATCTAGTATTAACTCTGCGATTAAACAAACTATTCCACAGAATAGGAATGAATTAATAAAGTACATTATATCGCCTCCAAACATATTAAATTGGCAATAGATAGAATATTTTCTTTTTGATAAAGCATTATTGGAGAAAATAAGGCTCCTGTTGCAATTAGTAAGACTTTCTTATATTTGTTATTCATAAGGTCTTTTAAAATAGTACTATAATTAACTAAAGCAGAACATACGGGACCACTTCCTCCTGCCATTACTTCTTTTTGTTCTTCTAAATCATAGAGCATTGTTCCACAGTCATTATAGTTTTTAGATAAATCTACATTATATTCATTAAGCATTAAGTCTTTTAGTATTTCTTTACCATATTTACCTAAGTCTCCTGTAAGTATTAAATCATAATCACTTGCCTTAGTATTAGTTTCTGTTAAGTACTTATAAAGAGTATCTGCTGCTGCTCCTGCCATAGCGGCTCCCATATTAAAGGCATCTTTTTGATTAAAATCTACTATTGTTCCAATAAGTCCATTAACAACTCTTATTTTACTAGGTTTATTAGATAAAAGTGCACTAGCACCTCCAGTTGCTGTAAAGGTTGCAGTCATAGGTTTAGGAGAACCATATTCTGTAGGATTTCTAAATTGTTTTTCACTTGACATATTATGAGATGAACAAGATATTAAAGCATTATTTACTTTACCACTATCGATAAAAGTCGCTCCTATTAATAAGCCTTCTATACTAGTAGCACATGCTGTATAAATACCAAGAAAAGGACTTTTAAGATTTAAGGCTCCATAGCATGATGATGTTATTTGATTTAAGAGGTCACCTGCAATTACTAAATCAATATCTTTAGAAGTTAGTTTAGTCTTTTTAAGTAATATCTTTATACTATCTTCAAGTAATCTTATTTCAGCTTTTTCAAAAGACTTTTCTTTACAATATAAATCATCAGTATATTTCTTATCAAAGTTTTTTGATAGTGGTCCTTTCGCTTCATAAGGGCCACAAACTGTACTTGCATTATCTAAGTATACATTTCTAAAATTTAGTATCATGATAAAACCTCCCATAAATATCTAATAAGTCCAAAGAACCAAGCGGATACTACTCCATAGAAAATAACAGAACCTGCTAGTTTAAAGACATTACTACCAACACCAAAGATTGGTCCTTCATTTTTATAATCTAGAGCGGCACTAGTCATGGAATGAGCGAAACCTGTTATTGGTATTAAAAGACCTGCTTT
>CALVUY010000094.1 GCA_944363705.1 uncultured Bacilli bacterium
TCTTTATCTAAATAAATAACTTTTTCTTTAACATTATTTACATTCTCTAACTTCTTCTTTTCTTTCTTGTAATAACTATTAACAACTCTAAACATATCTATTAACTGTGCTAATGTTGGTGGATAATTATACTCTTCCTTACCTTTCCTCCTATTAAACCACCGTTTTATAACTCTTTTATAAACTTCTCTTTTCTTTAAGTTTATATAATATATCTTATCACATTTTTCTAAGCCTTTAACAAATTTACTTCTTCCTACATCTTCTATTATAAAAGAATCTTTAGATAAAATATCATTAAACATTTTCTTAATAGTTTCATCATCTCGTCTAATATGATTATTATTATCATCAAAAACTAATTTATCTAACTCATATCTTTCTATATTATATTTTTTACTTAATACTTTACTTAAAGTTGTTTTACCTGAAGCAGGTGGTCCTATAATATATATTTTCAATATAATCACTTTCTTCCTAATAAAATTATAATAAAAAAATAGAACTCTTAAAAGCCCTATTTTAAATCTTCTTTATTATAAATAAAATCTACTATATTAACATTTTTAATACCTTCTACATTTCTTTGTAATACTAAGTCTGATACAAATAAATATCTAGGATACATTTCCTTTATTTTGTAAAACGGTTTATATTCTCTTTCAGCAGTTTTCTCATCATCTATATTTTTAGTAACTTGAATATAAAAGTACTCATCTACACCACGTCTTGCAATAAAGTCACATTCTAAATTTCCTATTCTACCTACACTTAAACTATAACCTTTTGTTTTCAAATATGAAAATAGTACATTTTCTAAAACAGGTCCATAATTAATTCTATTATCAGTATTTAAGGCATAATATATACTTAAATCTGCTAAATAATATTTCTTTTCTCCTTCTAATACTTTTTTTGATTTCATATCAAATAAATCACATGAATATATAATCTTAGCATTTTCTAAAATTTCTATATATGTTTTAATAGTTCTCCTATCAACATTTATTTTTTGTCCTACTAAATAATCATATATACTACCTACACTAATAACAGAACCAAAATTATTTACAATAAAGTTTTGTATTACTTCAAATAAATCTTTATCTTTTATTTTTTTATGACTTTTAATATCTTTATCGAAAATTTGCCCTATAACATTTCTAGTATACAATAATTTATCTTCATATTTTTCATAATATAATGAACCTGGAAATCCACCATTTCTTATAAATTCTTCAAATTCTAAATAAATATTAGAATTAATGCTTTTATTAAGAAACTTTTTCATATCAACATATTCATAAAAATTAAGTGGTAACATTTCTATCTCAATATACCTTCCAGTTAATTTAGTTACAAGTTCACCACTAAGTAAATATGAATTTGATCCTGTTAAAAATATTGAAAAATTACCTTCTTCTCTATAAGCATTAACAACAGATTCAAAATCACTAACATTTTCTACTTCATCGATAAAGAGATATTTAAAATCATTATCTTTTATTAAATCATCAATGATTTTTTCAAGTTCAGTAGGAGTTTTAACATCTTTATATTCTTTTCTATCTAATTCAATATAAATAATATCTTTATCTTTTACACCTTTATCTTTTAATTCCTCTATAACTGTTTTTAACAAATAAGATTTACCACATCTTCTAATACCTGTAATTACTTTAATCATTGTATCATCATAAAAGCCTCTAATCTTATTTAAATAATCTTCTCTTTTATATAATTTTTCCATTGTTCTTCACCTATATTAATTATATACTACATGGTGTAAATAGTCAAGGTTATCGACCACTTTTGGAATATTACTATTCAAAATTGGTCGATAACTGGTCTAAAATAATACTTTTTCACTCTTATATTGTTTAATTATTACTACTAAGACTAAAGTAATAATGACAATTGTTGATAGACTCATTAATAAAATATTAACAATATCTATATTACCAACAACTATATCTTGGAATAAAAGTGTAAAGTTTAAGAAAGGTACTAATGATAAAAGTGGTGATGAACTAACTCCAGCCATGAAAGCAATCATACCTGGAAAGAAACATATAAATGTTAATGGTGTTAAAGCACTTTGAGCTTCTTTAAAGGTTTTAGATTTACTGGCAATAGCAATGCAAAGACCACTAACTAGTAATGAATAAGCAATAATTACTAATATTGAAAAGATTAAACTACTAGTAGATAACATTAAATTAGTATCTTTATATATTTCAAAAGCACCATTAGCATACACTAAAGAAATAAGCATTAATATTAAACTAACAATACCTGTAATAATTGATGATAAAGAGACACTTAAGAACTTACCAACAATTATATCTTTACTTTTAATTGGAAAAGTAAGTAATGTTTCAAGTGTTCCTCTTTCTTTTTCACCTGCAGTTGTATCAGTAGCAGGATATGTTGCAGATATAGTAATAGCCATAATTATAAAGAGAAAACCATAATTTACAATATAATTACCATAAAAGTTCTCTGTTTCTTTGATATCTTTATTAACAGTAATAATAGAAGTAACATCACTTGGATTTATATTATTACTAGCTAAATAATTTGTTTGTAATGATTCTTTATAAGTAGCAAAGTAAGTATCCATTAAACTTGTAGCATAACTAGTAGTCTCATTATCTTCACCATTTATAGTATAAGTACTACCATCTTTTGTAATATATAAATCTATACTTCCATCACTATATTTATTTTCTAATTCTTCTGTTGTACCACTAATAACTTCAATCTCTAAGTTATCTGCAATATCTTTTTCCATCTCACTTAATTCATAATCAAAACCAATCTTATTATAATCAGTTATAGGCTTATTAGTTTGTGCTTCAAATAAAGCAGACATACCTATTACTAAAGCAGGTATTAAAATAGGAATAATTAACATCATCATAAGAGATTTCTTATCACGAAACATCTCTCTTAATTCTTTCTTTAAAATATTACCTAAATTACTCATTAGAAACACCTCCTATTAAAGTAAAGAAAGCATCTCTTAAATTAGTAGTTTTAGTAGATTTTTTTATTTCACTAGGAGTACCTTCTTTAATTACAATACCTTTATTAATCATAATAACATTATCACAGATATTTTCAGCTTCTTCCATATAGTGAGTAGAATATAAAATTATCTTCCCACGTTTCTTTTCTTCTTTAATAAAGTCTAAAATAATTTGACTAGAAATAATATCAAGTCCACTAGTCGCTTCATCCAAAATATAATATTTAGGATCATGAACTAAACATCTTGCAATATTAACTCTTTGAGTTTGTCCTGTTGATAAGTTTTCAATTCTATTATATAGGAAACTATCCATATTTAACTTCTTAGATATTTCTTTTATTCTATCCTCTAATTTACTTTCCTCTACTCCATAAATATTTCCACACATTTTTAATAACTCATATGGTGATAAAGTATTATATAGTTTAGTATTTCCTGATAGATAGGCAATATTTTTCTTAATTTCTATCTCATTATGAAGATAATCTAATTTTCCAAAAGAAATAGTTCCACTAGTGGGATCAAGAATTCCTGCAATCATTCTAAGTAGTGTTGTTTTCCCTGCCCCATTTGGTCCTAATATTCCGATGATTTCTCCATCTTTAGCTTTAAAACTAATACCATTATCAGCATAAAACTCTTCTTTTTTACGTTTAGCATTATACTTAACGAACTTCTTCTTCAAATCTTTAACTTCTAACATAATTCACCTCTTCCAAGCAAAATTATATCATAGAGAAAACATCCTAAACAACAAAAAAAAGAAGAACTTATACTCTTCTAATTAAATTAAAATAAATAAAACAAAATTTCTATTAAAAAATGTATCTTGTTCGATTGTTTTATAAATAAAAGTATGATACTATATTTGCAGGAATACTTAGTAAGGGTGTTTGCCTCTTTCTTTAACTGTAATAGCAATTCAGGGGGAGAAAGGGGAGATATTTATGAGTAAGAAGGATTTCTTAATTGTAATATTATTAATTATAGGGAATTTTCAAAAATAAATCTTACAATTTTAGTTAGCATATGGAGTTATAACAAGACTCCATTTTTCTAACCCT
>CALVUY010000095.1 GCA_944363705.1 uncultured Bacilli bacterium
AAAGAAAGAATTTATATTGAACATACAAATTCTTGGATTAAAAGATTTAAAATACTTAGTACTAAATTTAGAAACAATTTAAAATATTTTGCATCTTTTGCAGTTTTGGTTTGTGCTCTTTTTAATTTAGATATCACCTAATTTTAGTTTTCGAACAACTCTACTTTTGTTCAATTAGATTAGTTGATATATATTTTCTCATTGCTACAAAGGCATCCATTATTCTTATACTCACTTCTTCTGCAACAGGTGTTCTAAGTACAGTTGTAAGCATTGCAACTCCTTACTCTGTAAATACATAAGGTAAATATTTAACATTATGACCTCTTCCTTTCAAGGTTTCAATTTGAAACCTTGAAAGCTTACTTACTTCTTCTTCTGTTAACTGAAACATAAACCTTTCTGGAAATCTATTAATATGTCTTTTAACAGCTAAATTAATAGTCTTAGTTCCATTAGCACACTCATAGAGTTTAGCCAAATCACTATCTAACATTACTTGCTTACCCCTAATCTCGTATATCATATTTTCTATTTTTTTATTTTCTTTTACTATTAAATCGTTTATAACTATGACCTCCTTATATATCTTATTTTAAATACCTATTTCATTTTTTAGAATTTTGCAGTCCCAAGTTGGGACCGCAAAATTCTAAAAAATGAAATAAGTATCTCTACTATATATAATATACAGTTACTGATTATTTTTTTTCGCAATATTAAGAAGAATTCCAATACTTAATAAACTTATTAATAAGGAACTTCCTCCGTAAGATAAGAAAGGTAAAGTGACCCCAGTTACAGGAATTAAACCTATAACGACTGCAAGATTCATTAATGCTTGAAAAATCATTTGAAAGATAAGTCCAAAAGCTAAGTACTTGGCAAATAAATCATTTGACTTTAATGCTATCTTTACACCAAAGTATAAAAGTAAGAAGAACAGTAAAGCTATAAAGATTGCACCTACTACTCCAAACTCTTCACAAATTATTGAAAAGATAAAGTCTGTTTGAGGTTCTGGTAAGTAGAAATGTTTTTGTCTAGAATTTAGAAAGCCTGTTCCAAGTAGTCCTCCTGGTCCTATTGCATATAAAGACTGTATTATTTGAAAGCCTGTTCCTAAAGGATCAGACCAAGGATCTAAAAAAGATGTTATTCTATCCATACGATAAGGGGCAATGGCAATTAGAATTACTACTCCAATTACTCCTATTACACCTAAGATATAAAAGAATTTCATATTAACTCCTGCAATAAAAAGCATAGCAATAATTGAGACCATTAAAACTAAACCAGTACCTAAATCTGGTTGTAACATAATAAGACCAAAAGCAAGGCAAGCAATTCCAAGTATCGGAATAACTCCTTTCTTATAACTTTTTAAAAATTTATTACTATTAACTAAGTATTTACTTGTAAATATTATTAAAGCTAGCTTTATAAACTCACTAGGTTGTACTCCAAATGGTCCTATTCCAAACCAACTACGACTACCATTTCTAATACTACCTATTCCTGGTATTAAAACTAAAATTAATAACAAAAAGCAAATACCTAGAATGATATTTGCCTTCTTAAAATAGATATTATAATCTATTTTACTAACTATATACATTATTATAAATCCTATTACTGTAAATAATGCTTGCTGTTTCACATAGTGAAAACTATCGTGAAACTTATATTCTGCCCAAATACTGGAAGCTGAATATATCATTATAAGTCCAAATGTTACTAAGAGTATTACTGTGATTAATAAAGGCAAAGATAAACCTTTCTTCTTCATATAATCACTCTTTTCTATAACCATACTCCAAAAATAATTCCACCCATGGCAAGTAATAGTCCAAAAACTACAAATAATTTAACAATATCAGTCTCTTGCCAACCAAGTTTTTCAAAATGATGATGTAAAGGTGTCATTAAGAATAACTTTTTATGAAAGAATCTTAACCAAAATACTTGTAAAATAACTGATAATGTTTCTATTACAAATACTCCTGCTACTACAAGTAAAGTAAGTTCTCTATGAGTAAGTATGGCAACGGCACCCATAACACCTCCAAGAGCAAGAGAACCAGTATCACCCATAAATATTTTTGCAGGATGGGTATTATAAACTAAGAAACCAATAAGGGAACCTACTAATACTAAACAAAATATACCAATATCTTCAAAACCTACCACAAAGGAAATAAGGGCAAAGGCAATAAAAGCAACAGCAGATAAACTACCTGCAAGACCATCCAAACCATCAGTCAAATTAACTGCATTAGATGCTCCTATCAAGATAAATAATATAAATAGTCCATATAACCAAGTAAGTTCTATATCAATACCAAGAGTACCAACAACAAAAGAAGTCTGTCCTCCATTTTTCATATAGATATAGAAAAATATTGTTGATATTATAACTTGTCCTAGTAATTTTTGATATGTAGTAAGCCCTTCATTATTATGCTTTTTTAAAGATAAGAAATCATCTAAAAATCCAATAATAGCAAAGCCTAAAAAGACAACTAAGACTATCGCTAAATTATCAGAATAAGATATTTTATCAGTAATTAATAAGCCTAAAGTAATTATGACAGTAGGAATAATAAAGATTAATCCTCCCATTGTAGGAGTACCTTCTTTCTGTCTATGAGAGTATCCTACATAACTACTTATTCTCTGCCCTACCTTTAACTTTCTTAAAAGAGGTAAAAGGATAAGACCTAAAACGACACTAAATAAAAATCCAATCATAATTGCAAATACTGCTTTTGTAAGTAATAACATGACTTATCGCCTCTCATTTCTCTAAGTATTATAGCATAAGTATTTTTGTTATTCTATATATATTTTTCTATTTTACTTTCTCTTGTCATTTAATTTTATGATTATTATTTAATTTTAGACTAATTACCTAACATTAATTTAACAGTACTGCCATCTTCAAGTCTTGTTCCTGCTTCTGGAGATTGGCTTATTATCACATCACCACTACCAGAATATTCTATAGAAAAGTGTTCTAATAACTTTTTCGCTTCTTTAGGAGTTTTACCTACTACATCTGCTACCTCATAATAGACTTTATCAGTCCATTCATAGTCTTTTTCTACTCCTCCTTCTTGCTTTTCTATATCTAAAGCATCAATTATATCTAGAAGTATTCTTCTTGCAATAGGAGTTGTGGTATAACTTGAAAATAGTGCTGTATCTTTTGGATTATCTATAGCGATATAAAGCACTGCTTCAGAATCATTAGATGGAACTATTCCAACAAAAGACATTATATAGTTGTTCGCAAGATAAGCACCATTAACGGCCTTTTGAGCCGTACCTGTCTTACCACCTATTCTATAACCATCTATATAAGCAGCTTTCCCTCCTCCTAAAGCAACTACTGTTTCTAGGGCATATCTCATAATTTCACTAGTCTCTTCACTTATTACTTTTCTTACTTTAGTTTTACTATTATGTTCCATTACATTACCAGTCTCTGGCTCTAAGATATTTTTTAAGACAAAAGGCTTTAATAAATCTCCCCCATTAATAACTGCCGATATTGCTGTTATCTGTTGGATAGGTGTAACACTAATACCTTGACCAAAGGCAGTAGTTGCAAGTTCTATGTTTCCAACATTTTCAAGAGGAAAGATAATACCCTCTCCTTCTCCATTTAAATCTATACCTGTCTTATTTCCAAAACCAAATAAGTCTAAATAGTGAAATAATCTTTCTTTGCCTAATAATTGTCCCATCTTAACGAAACCTGGATTACAACTGTTTTGTAATACTTGAAGGAATGTCTGATGGCCATGTCCTCCTGCTTTCCAACATTTAATCCTTGCAGTATCTACTTGAACTGAACCTGTATCAGTAAACTCATCCTTAAAAAGGTCAACTACCCCTTCTTCTACTGCCGCAGCCGTTGTAACTATCTTTTGAGTAGAACCAGGTTCATAACTAGCCCATATAGG
>CALVUY010000096.1 GCA_944363705.1 uncultured Bacilli bacterium
GTGGTGCAGCTGGTTAACACGTCTGCCTGTCACGCAGAAGATCGCGGGTTCGAGCCCCGTCGGAACCGCCATTTTTTATTTTTGGCTTCATAGCTCAGTCGGTAGAGCAAAGGACTGAAAATCCTTGTGTCGCTGGTTCGATTCCCGCTGGAGCCACCATTAAAAGCTAATAAAATCAACGCTTCTAGAAGAAACAGTTGATTTTTTTGTCCACAGAATTTCTGCCCACAACCTCAAAAAACTGTCCACAGTAAAAGAAAATTATGATAATATGGAATTAATATGAAAGTAGGACATATAATGAGAAAAGATTTAAAATATAAAGAAATAGTAAAAAGATTAACACTTGAAAACTTTGATATCTTAAAAGAAGAATATAAACTTAATCATAATGTCATGTTAGGAATATTAGATTATGGCTTACATGATAAAGATATTCTTGAAAACAAAAGAAAAATCCTAAATAAACTTAAATACAAATATCAGTTTTCTTTAGTCTTAAAAGATTCAAAATATGGAATAATGAGTGATACTCATATAGGAAATGTTAAAGATAGTCCATACTATATTAATAAAAGCACTAATCTTTTAAAACAAGCTGGTATAAATAAAGTTTTACATACAGGAGACATATTAGATAGTTATGATGAAAGATGTGATCTTACTCAAGATGAGTTAATAAACTTGCATTATAAACAGATTGTAAGATTTCATGATATTTGGCCAACTAATATTATAACTTATGCCATATTAGGTAACCATGATACTAAGTTCAAAAGACTAGGTATTGATTTATACAAAGAACTATCATCTGATACGTTTATTATCTTAGGAACAGGAGGTGCCTATCTTAAATGCTCTAATTATAAATTATTACTAGAACATAATGTCCCATCTTCAGTCCTAGTACCACCTCACTATAATTATGATTTAATATTAAAAGGGCATTCTCACTTCTTTAAGTTTAAAGAAAATAGAAATGCCTTTAGAGTAGCTAGTTGCAGTAATCTACAACCTAATAGTTATTCTTTTGGATTTTATGCCCCAGGTTTTGCAACTCTTTCTACAACAGATGGCCTAGTAATAGATGGCTATAATTTCATTAAAGATGAAACAGTACATACATTAACACTCAAAATAAAAGACTAGAAATTCTAGTCGTTTTTACATGTAGCACCTAAACTCTCATAGACACTTTTAATATCATCAACACTGATTTTACCATCTTTAATTAATTGTCCATTAGCAGAATCAATTTCAAGTAATTTATCAGTATCAACTTTTGCATAATTAATATCAACAGTAGAAGTCAATTTATTATCAGCAATATCAACATTATACTCATAGTATTCTACATCTTTATAAGGACTATATAAAGATTCAATCTGATCTTTATAAGTATTAAGTATATCAGTATCATCAGTTTCAACTGTCTCAACAGTTTTAATCCTTGAAACATAATCTCCTTCATACTCAACATTATATTTTAAGCTAGTCTTAATCCCGTTTTGATTCATTGTTCTAGTACAAGTCATAGATTCCATATTATTACTATTACCACAACCAGTAACTAATAATAAAGAGCATACTCCTAAAACTACTTGCCAAATTTTAAATTTCTTTTTCATATGTTTCCTCCTATTATTAATTTATCACTTTTCTTAAAATTTTACTACAACTTTCGACAAAATAGTGAAATATCTTTTGTTAATATAAAGACGGTGATAATAATGACAAAGAGTTTTTTTATAACAATGTTAGTGGCAATTTTAATAGGAGCAGTACTAGGTAATTTTTTATTTGAACAGTACAAACTAGAATCAGAGACTGTTATTAAAGAAGTTAATAGCACTTATTTTTTAATGGAAGGATCATACAGTACAGAAGAACAAGCTAAAAAGGCTGTTTCTAATATAGAGCCATATTTAATTGTAAAAGAAGATGCTAATTATATTGTTTATCTTGCCATAACCTCGTCTAATGATAATTTAGAGAAGTTAAAGAAAATGTATAAAGAAGAAGATATTAATGCTTCTATTAAAAAGATGAGTATTGAAAATGAAGAATTCCTAGCAACTCTTGAACAAATGGATGTTTTACTTAACAAAGCCAAATCAAATGATGAGATAACTTCTATTAATGAAGTAGTACTAGCTAACTATCAAGAATTTGTTTTAGAGTAAAATTTAAATTATTGTATAAAATATAAATGAAGGGGGTCAAAAATGAAAATAAAAGAAATACCAAAAAGTGAAAGACCTAGAGAAAAATTAATTAAAAAAGGTGCTAACAGTCTATCTAGTAGTGAACTCTTAGCCATTATTCTTGGAGAAGGTGTAAAAAATGTTAATGCCAATGAACTTGCTTTTGAGTTATTAAAGGAAGTTAGAAGCATGAAAAACTTTGTTAATCTAAATTATCAAGAACTTACTAAAATAAAAGGAATAGGACCTGTAAAAGCCACTAAAATCCTTGCTATGGTAGAACTTGGTAAAAGAATATTTCTAGAAGAAGAAAATAACAATATAAAATTAACTAATGCTAAAGATATTTATAACTACTGCAAATCATTTTTTTATGGACTAAAACAAGAATGCTTTTACTGTATCTATCTAGATAGTAAGAAAAAAGTACTTAGTAGTAAATTATTATTTAAAGGTACTATGACTAAAAGTAATGTTCATCCAAGAGAAATATTTAAAGAAGCTTATAAAGTTAGTGCTAGTTATATAATATGTATTCATAATCATCCTTCAGGAAGTGTAAATCCAAGTCCAAAAGATATAGAGTTCACTAATTATTTAATAGAACTAGGTAGAATTCATGGAGTTTTGATATATGATCACTTAATAGTTAGTGAAAGTAAATATTTTAGTTTTTTAGAAAATAATTTACTAGATTAATTGCAAAAATAAAAAGTTATTAGTATACTAAACTTTGAAAGGAATAGATACTATGTATAGAAAAGGTAAAAAAAGAAGAAAAATTATTATTATCATTATAGTTATAATCATTGCATTTTTTGTTTTATTTTACTCTCTATCATCTAATAGAAAACTAACAGCAGTAGAGTCATTCTTTAAAGATGCCGCTACTATTATCACAAGAGGAGTAATGTTACCATTTACTTCCCTAAATTCTGACAAAGACACTGATTTAACAGAAAGTTATGTAATCCAAAAGAATTTAAATGTTCATTTAGAAGAAGAAATAGAACAACTACGTGATGCTTTAGATTTAAATCAGACTTTAACTGGCTATGATGTAGTTAATGCAACTGTCATATCAAGAAATAGAAGTTATTGGTATCAGACTTTAACGATAGATAAAGGTAGTAAAGATGGCTTAAAGAAAAACATGGTCGCTATTACTAAAGATGGACTTATTGGTAAACTACAGAATGTTACTAATTATTCTAGTGAAATAAAACTAATAACTGCCAATGATGTAAATAACAAAGTATCTGTTTCTATCGCTACGACAACAGGAGAGACTACTGCCATACTTAGTGGTTATGATAAAGAAAATAACTTAGTATTAATCAGTGGAGTAGATAGCAGGGTAGAAATTAACAAAGGTGATGTAGTAACAACTAGTGGATTAGGTGGAATGTTTCCAAGAGGAATATATATAGGAGAAGTAGAGACTATTACTAATGATAAGTATGGATTAAGTAAAACTTTAGGAGTAAAGACAAATCAAAACTTTAATAATATTCACTATGTTACTGTCCTTAAGGAGGAAAAACAGTGATATTTCAAATAATAATAGTTGTAATATCTTTCTTTTTAGATGGCATCCTAAGTAATTTTCTTCCCTATATGATGGGAGATTTATCTTTATTTACTCCATACTTTACTTTAATTAGTCTTGTTAT
>CALVUY010000097.1 GCA_944363705.1 uncultured Bacilli bacterium
TGTTTTGCGGATGTAGTTTAGTGGTTAGAATATGGCCTTGCCAAGGCTGTGACGGGGATTCGATTTCCCTCATCCGCTCCATAATGAAATTAATACTCGCACTTAATTGTGTGAGTTTTATATTATATAAATTTATTGAGAGGAATAATAATATGAACGATAGAATAACCTTGATATCACTTTTTAACATAGAAGATTTAAATAAAATAAATAATATTATAAAGAATGTAACAGAACCATTATGTAAAGTACCATATATAAAGAATATAGATAATAGAACATCTATTGATACATTACCTTATCATTTCACTTTATCTGCTTGGAATATAGAAGAAAAGGACTTTATATTAAAAAAGTTATCAAATATAAAATTTAATAGCTTTAAAATAACTGTTAGCAGTATAGAAGTAATGAATGGCAGAGAAAATAGTTATGTATTGTATTTTAAAATTAAAGAAAATATAGAATTACAAAATTTACAAAAGCAAGTTTATAATATTCTACCTGTTGAAAAATATAATCCCAATAAATTTAAGTTTCATATAACTATTCATGTCGATAGAGATTACGATAAAATAATTAAAATAAAAAAAGAACTAGAACAAAGCTTTATTCCTTTTGAATTAAATGTTAGTTCCATAGGATTATTTGAAATATATCCAGCAAATTTAGTAGGAAAGCATAGTGAGCAATAAACTATTATATGAGTAAACAAAATAGGTTATTATAGACTTTTTGGCATAATTGTATTATAATATGCACAAAAAGGAGATGGCTTAAATGAATCTAGAATTATTAAAGCATGCTCAAGGGTATATTGAAAAAATGGCTAATGGTATTAATCCTTTAACAGGAGAAATTACTCCAAGTAATGATATGATAAATAATGTAAAAATATCTAGGTGTCTATTCTATGTTAATGACGTTTTAAAAGAAGTAATTGCAAATGGTGGAGTCAATAAAAATAAAGTTAAAAAAATTCCATTTAGTTTAACTCTAGAAGAACTTAACAAATATGAATATACTGGAAATTTAGCGATTACAAAAGTAGTACAAAAGATTAATGCATTAAGAACAAACGAAAATATGGAAAAACTAAAAGTTACTGAAATGTGTAATTGGTTAATAGAAATAGGTCTATTGCAAGTAATAGAAGAAAATGGTCATAAACTGAAAAGACCTACAGAAAAAGGACAAAATATGGGAATGACAATTGAACATGTAGTTAATGAATTTAAAGAGTATGATCTCGTTTCATATAGTGAAGACGTACAAAAATATATAATTTCTAACTTTAAAAGTTTATTAAAATTTATTAATAAATAATTACTAGATAGTCTTTGAATAGTCAAGACTATTTTTAAATATCTATTCTAAATACATTAGTATCTCTAATAACAAAACCATTCTTTAAATATAAGTGATTTGCCGCTTCCCTAGAAGATCTAGAAGTTAATTCTATATAACTAATACTATCATTCTTTGCATAATTAAAGACGAACTCTAACATTTTAGTACCAATACTCATATTTTGATAAATACTATCAACACAAACATAAGAAAGAAAATAGTAATAACATTTATTAAAAGGATTATATAATTTATCAATTCTAAGATAACCAACTATTTTTTTATCAGCAGTAGCGACTATACCAAAACTATTAAGGTTATCTTCTAAAGATTTTATATTATCACTGATATTAAAATGCTCTTTTAATAATTTTATAACTTCATTAAAATCTTCATTAACATATTTTCTAATAACTAAATTATCCATAATCTTCCTCCAAATTTATCTTTTCTAAAGCAATTATACCAATAATTTACATAAAATTACAAAAAAATAACTTTTTCCTGTATAATATAGATGGAGGTTATATGTATGGTAAAAATAAAAAATAATCGTTTAAAAACAATTTTATCTTATATTTTAATTATTTTAGGAGCTATGCTAGCAGCATATTCTCTTGATACTTTTCTAATTCCTAATAATATCTTAGATGGGGGAGTTACAGGTATTTCTATAATCATTTCTAAAGTGTTCTCTATACCAATGAGTTTACTAGTTATCCTTATTAACATTCCTTTTATTTATATAGGTTATCGTAATTTAGGTAAAAGTTTCCTACTAAGAACAATTATTAGTATGCTAACTTTTTCACTTTCTCTTAGTTTCTTTGAATCATTCCATGAAGTTACAGATGAAATATTATTAGCGACTATCTTTGGAGGAGTTTTACTAGGAATAGGAGTAGGATTAGTTATTAGACTTGGAGCATGTGTTGATGGAACTGAATCAGTCGCTCTTGTTATAAGTAAAAAAACATCACTTTCTGTAGGACAAATTGTAATGATTTTTAACTTTATTATTTATAGTATTGCCGCTTTAACATTCGGAATAGATAGAGCCCTTTATTCAGTTTTAACTTACTTTATAACTTATAAAGTAATAGATCTTGTCTCAGAAGGATTAGAACAAGCGAAAGCCGCTTTAATTGTAACTGAGAAAGGTACAGATATGGCTAATGAGATATATAAAAGACTTGGTAGAACTGTAACTAAAATAAATGGTAGTGGTCTTTTATCAGGAGAAAAAGAAGTAATGTATTGTGTCTTAACAAGAATAGAAGTATTTGAACTTAAAAAGATTGCTAATGAAATGGATGAGAGTGCTTTTATAACTATATTAGATGTTTCTGATATTATAGGTAATCACATAAAGTCTACTAAAAAATATAAGACTAAGAAAAGTACTACAAGAATAAAAGAAGTATAATCTTTATAAGTAAAAACATATAGTTAAAGTGTAAGGAGTGATACTTTGACTATATATACAGTACAAAGAGGTGATACCCTTTACGGTATTGCTAGAAAGTTTAAAGTTCCAGTAAGAGAAATAACTGATTTAAATGGACTATCTAATGTAAATCGTTTAATGATAGGTCAAGCTTTAGTAATACCTAGTGAAGTATTACCAATTATTTTAGTAAATGGTTATGCTTATCCAACTATTAGTGATACAACCCTAGCTTTAACACTACCTAGTTTGACATTTTTAAGTATCTTTAGTTATCATGTAACACCTAGTGGTAACTTAACACCAATAAGTGATAGTAGAGCGATAAGAGCAGCGAAAGATAATAATACACTACCTATACTTGTAATGACTAATATAGGCTCTACTGGTAGATTTGATAGTGATCTTGCCCATACTATTTTATCTAATGAAGAAGTACAAGATAGATTAATTTCTAATTTAATAACAACTCTAAGAAATAAAGGCTATGCAGGAGTTGATATTGACTTTGAATATGTATATCCTATGGATAAAGAGTTATATAATGATTTCCTAGAAAAAGTAGTAACTAGGCTTCATGAAGAAGAATTTATTGTAACAACAGCTTTAGCACCTAAAGTAAGAGAAAATCAGACAGGAACTTTATATGAAGCCCATGATTATACTACTCATGGAAGACTTGCTGATCATGTAATCATAATGACTTATGAATGGGGTTATACCTATGGACCACCTATGGCTGTCGCACCTTTAAATCAAGTAGAAAGAGTAATACAATATGCCGTTACTGCTATACCAAGTAAGAAAATACTAATGGGTATACCTAACTATGGATATGACTGGACCTTACCTTATGAACCAGGAAGACCTGCTAAATCAATTTCTAATACTAATGCTATCGCTCTTGCTGTAGAAAAAGGAGTAGAGATACAGTTTGACCCAGTAGCGAAAGCTCCGTATTTTTATTATAAAGATGAAAGTGGAGCCTTACATATAGTTTGGTTTGAAGATGCTAGAAGTATAAAAGCAAAG
>CALVUY010000098.1 GCA_944363705.1 uncultured Bacilli bacterium
TATGCAATACTTACTAATGATATTTATCGAGAATGGTCTGGTATGACTGCTAAAGAATACAAAGAATTTAAAGGTCTTAGAAAAGAGTCTTTAAGAGATAATATGAGTGACATAGAAGTATTACTTGCAGATATAGGTGAAATTACTACTAGAGAGCTTGCTAAAAAGCATAAACCTTATGGATTAAGTGAAAATAGAAAAATTGCTAAAGCAGGAGGAGAAGTTGCTAGTAATACTAGAAAAGATATAGAAGAGAAACTTGGAGAGAATGTTATTATTAAAAATAATAATCTTAATTATCAATATATAGATGATAATAAAACGCTAGATTGTACTGTGTCTTAACAACATTCATCCAGTTGCTCTAATCAGGACACTTGCTACTAAACCTGATATATTACTCTTAGATGAACCTTTTTCGGCATTGGATGCTATGACTAGGGTAATGCTTGCAGATGATGTTTATAAGATGGTTAAAGACTTAGGTAAAACTGCTATTATGGTAACCCATGATATTGGAGAAGCTGTAAGTCTAGCCGATAAAGTTGTTGTGCTTACTGAAAGACCATGTGTTGTCAAAAAGATTTATGATATTGATTATAAAAATCGTTCCACTCCCTTTAATAATAGGAAAGAAAAAGAGTTTAATTACTATTATGAAAAGATATGGAGAGATTTAGATGTCAAATTATAGTATGGAACATAAAGAATTTCTTAAAAAGAAGAAAAAAGAGAAAATTATTGTTATTAGTTTCCAAATATTAATATTACTAGTGTTCATTTTAGGATGGGAATTATTAGCAAGATTTAATCTTATTAATACTTTTCTTCTATCTAGCCCTAGTCTAGTACTTAAAACTTTAGGAAGTCTATTCACTAATAATGATTTATTAGTACATATAGGTATTACTTTATATGAGACTGTGGTTAGCTTTTTAGTAGTTACAATTATTTCCTTGTTAGTCTCTACTCTATTTTGGTTTTCTAAGAGATTAGCAAAGATACTTGATCCTTATTTAACTGTTTTAAATTCGCTACCTAAAGTGGCTCTTGGGCCTTTAATTATTATCTGGGTAGGTGCTAGTACTAATTCTATTATCTTTATGGCTTTATTAATCTCTTTATTCTTGTCTATTATAAATGTTTATCATAACTTTAAAGAAACTGATAGTAACTATATTACTTTACTTAGAAGTTTAGGGGCTAGTAAGTTACAGATATTTATGAAAGCAGTTATACCATCTAATCTATCTAATATTATTAATAATCTCAAAATTAATGTGAGCATGTGCTATATAGGTGTCATTATGGGTGAACTTCTTGTATCTAAAAAGGGATTAGGATATTTAATAATGTATGGTACTCAAGTATTTAATATAGATCTTGTCATTGCTTCTGTTATTGTTCTAGGTGTCTTAGCTTTCTTATTCTATTATCTTATTTGTTTACTTGAGAAATTTATACAAAAGAAAACTGTTAACTGATGGGTTAGCAGTTTTTGATATTATTTTATCTCAATGATTAATTATTTCATCATTTCCCAACTTTTAAAATATACACATTCTAAATTATCATTGAATTTAATTTCGTATATTCCATCAAATTCTTGGCTATTTTGTTCGAGAGACCATTCTGCTATTACAGTATTTCCATCTATTGCTAATAATTTAATATCAATGCTTTCTATATCTTCATCTTTTATATGTTGCCATTCTTGGTTAATTTCTTGAATAGTTGTATATGGTTTCATAAATGGAGTTTCTTGATAAAATGTTGTCTTAATAAATAATGATACTGCATTTTCTATATCTTTGTTAAGCCAATAATCTTTTAATTTATTTAACCACTTTTCTGCATATTCTCTATTCATGCTATCACTCCTTTAAGCTTTTAAATTTAATTACATTGTTCTAATACGGTATTCTAAAACTTTGCATTTATTATCAAGTGAAAATTTTCCTTCAAATAACTCATCTTTAAATAAGTATGGAGTAAATTTTTGATTTTGATCAAATTGTTTTATTTTTTCCAAATCTTCAAATTTTACCCATTCTAGTTTTCCTTCTTCTGATGCCGATAATAAATTTCCCTCATAATCATCTGCAGTATATACAAATATAATTCCTTCTGCTGAGTCCTTCCAATAAGATATACCTTGTAGTTTGGGATTAATCAATGTTAATCCTGTTTCTTCATAATATTCTCTAATAATGCAATCTAGTGGTGATTCTCCTTCTTCGAATTTTCCACCAGGAGGAGCATAGACTTGTCCCCATTTTTTAGTAAATTTAATCATTAAAACTTTATTATCTTTTTTTAAATAACAAGCAGTTGCATTTAAATGAGCAATACGGTGCTTTTTAATGGAAAAAACTACACATCCATTTTGTTCGGATTCTTCTTTTGTATAATAACCCCCATCATAAGTATCTCGTACTACATCCTCAATACTATCATATTTATCCTTAAAATCTTCATCATAATATTTAGAATAACATTCATACCAATTATCAAATGTTTCAATTTTATTAACATCAACGATAAATTCTTCATCTAAATTTGGAAGTTTTAAAAATTTAATAGTATCTCCAACTCTTATTAACTTTCTTTTTTCGTCATTTAAACGATATTCCCTTTTTTTTCCTTCCTGACTTTAAATCTTCAAAACTAGATTCATATAGTTTCATTATATGTTCCATTGATTACACCTCTATTTTAATATGATTTTATCTTCTTTTAGTTTTTCAAATATTGGTAAATTACCTTTATAACTCTTAGGAGATATTGGACTTGGATGATATATTGGTAGAATTTTATATCCATCAACTTCATATATTCTTCCTACTACATCTTGAAATTTATTAAACTTAAAATTAAGTAAGCTCCTGGTTGGAAATTCTCCTAAAGTAATAATTAGCTTTGGATTCAACAATTCAAGTTGTTTTTGCATAATGTTTTTACATTTTTTAGAACATGTTTTTAAATTTTTTCGTTCTAAAGGATAGCATTTTACTGATTCTAAAAAGGTAGTTTCGAAAATATCTCTATCTATAATATCAAAAAGTTTTTGTAAAATAACACCACTTGGTAAGATTTTTCCATTTACATCAGTCCATAATTTATGACTTTTTCTCCAACCATTATTTGCAGGAGCTTCTCCTATAAGTACAATATCATTATTTTTTCCTAAATAAACAGTTCTATCATTAGGAAACTTTTCTACTAAGTTATTACATAAACTACATTTATATACATCATAATCTATTAATAGTAAATCAAGTTTATTTTTTTATTTTTTATATCTTATTTTTGTGTTTTCATTATCTAATATATCATTTCTTGATACTAGATTATAATTAATATAGTCAGGTTCATTTTCACCAAATTGTTCTTTTGTCAAATCAATAATTTCATCATCTATAATGTTAAAGTAATGACTAATTCCTTGGACATTACATTTTGCAATCTTACCACAAAAGTAATCATTAACAATTAATGAAGTAACAGCACAATGACCTAATGTTTTATTTTCTTCAGTCCATTCATCTTTTAATTTAGGGTAACAGGTTTCACTAGAATAACAATCATATAATAATTTATTAAGTTGTTTTAATGTCATTTTACCACCTTACTTTGTAAATTTACTATCAGCTAAATACTTCAAGCCGTCTTTTTTAGATAAAGTTAATACTTTTGCTTTCTGTTCTTCAGTAATATTTACAGAAGCAGCACCTTTGTGTCCACCACCTCCATGAAGTACAGCAACTTCATTAACATCAAAATCTTTATCTATAGA
>CALVUY010000099.1 GCA_944363705.1 uncultured Bacilli bacterium
AAAGTAATGTACTTTATGATATAAAAAATAACCATTGGTGGAATTACTTCCATTAATGGTTTTATTCATATAATGGTTTCAACCGATTCATCATAATTACCTTATTTTCGTAATTTGGATGGACATATCTCTCTAAGGTGATTTTTACACTAGAATGTCCTAGTATTTCACTTAAAGTTTTGGGATCACATCCATTTTCAATACATCTAGTTGCAAATGTATGCCTTAAAGCATGAAAATTATATGAATCTATATTTATTTTTTTTAAAACTTTTTTATACTTATTAAAAAAAGTTCTTGTTTCAATAAATTTTTCATTACCCGATATTAAAAATGTATCAGGAGTAATGTTGAAGCTTAAATTCTTTAACATGGGGATTATAAAGTCTGGTATAGGGATTTCTCGAATAGAAGTTAAAGATTTTGGTTCATCAATTATAATTATCGTCTTTTTCTTTGATGTCGTATCTGGATTCTTTATTCTTACTAAAGTTTTTTTAATATATATTTTCTTATTTTCTAAATCAATATTCTTCCATTGTAAGGCACATAATTCACCAATTCTAAGCCCTGTATATAGACAAAAATAAATTCCAAAAGAAATTGTATCCATATTGCTTTGTAATTCAATTTCTAGTTGTTTTTGTTCTTCTTTTTTTAAAATTTGAATTTCATTTTTAGGTACTTTGGGCATTGGGATTTTTATGTTAACACCTCCATTTTTTAATATTTGCTGTAATATTATCAAAATATCTTTAACACTTTTGGGTGCTAATCCTTCATTAAGTAAATCAGCAGTGAATTTATTAATTATTTCTAAAGAAATTGCCTTCTTTTTTACTTTAGCAAAATTTGGTATTATTCTCGAATTAATAGTATACATATAATTGGAATAAGTAGATTTCTTATTTTTTATTTTTGAATTATCAAGCCAGGAATTTATATCATAGCCAATATAAGATTTATCAAATATTAATAAGTCTTTCTTTATCATTAATTCTTTTATTTTCCTTTTGTAATTATCAATAACCTCTTTTTCATTACTACCATATACAGATTTATAATTAGATGTACCATCTTCTTTATATCCGTAATGATATCTAATTTCGTACCTCCCATCCTTTCTTAAATAAATGTTTTCAAAATTTTCTTTCATATGATTTCTCCTTTCACATAATATAATACCTTTATTTTAAAGTACTAAAAAAATACAAATTAATTAAAGTGAAAGCAGAATTATTATGATTTTTAGACAAAATAAAATGCCATCTAATTCAGACAGCATTTTCAACTAACTTAGCTTTTATTATTTTTTAGGTGTAATTACTTCTAGTCCACCCATATATGGTCTTAATACTTCTGGTACTGTTACACTACCATATTCGTTATAATTATTTTCTATTACAGCGATTAAGCCACGAGGTGATGCTACTACGGTATTGTTTAAGGTATGAACAAAGTATGTTCCATTTTCTCCTTTAGTTCTAATACCTAATCTTCTTGCTTGAGCATCTCCTAGAGTTGAACAACTACCTACTTCAAAATATTTTTGTTGTCTTGGACTCCATGCTTCTACATCACATGATTTTACTTTTAAGTCTGCTAAATCTCCACTACAACATTCAAGTTGTCTAACTGGGACATTCATATTTCTAAATACTTCAACAGTATAACGCCACATCTTCTCATACCAGTCCATAGAGTCTTCTGGTTTACAAATAACAATCATCTCTTCTTTTTCAAATTGATGAACACGGTAAAGTCCTCGCTCTTCTAGTCCATGAGAACCTCCTTCTTTTCTAAAACATGGTGAATATGATGTAAGTGTTATAGGTAAGTCTTCTTCTTTAATAATCTGTCCTTTATATCTACCTATCATAGAGTGTTCACTTGTACCTATTAGATATAAGTCTTCACCTTCTATTTTATACATCATCGCTTCCATTTCAGGGAAAGACATAACTCCTGTAACTACATCACTATGAATCATAAAAGGTGGCACACAGTAAGTAAAGCCTTTATCTACCATATAATCCCTTGCATAGGCAATCATCGCTTCATGAAGTCTTGCAATATCTCCTGTTAAGTAGTAAAAACCTTCTCCTGATGTTCTTCCTGCTGCTTCTTTATCCATACCATTTAATCTTAAAATTATATCAGCATGATATGGTATTTCATAATCTGTTTTATATGCTTCACCAAAACGTTCTACTTCAACATTTTCACTATCATTTTTTCCTATAGGAACAGAAGGATCCATAATATTAGGAATTACCATCATCTTACTTCTTAACTCATCGCTTAGTTTTTTCTCATCCTCTTCTATAGTAACTAATCTTTCATTAATCTTTTTAACTTCTTCTTTCTTTTTATTCGCTTCATCTATTTTCTTATCTTTTATAAGTAAACCAATAGAACTACTCTCTTCATTACGAGTTTTTCTTAACATATCACCTTCTTGTTTTAAAGCTCTTATTTTCTCATCTAACTCTATCACTTCATCTACTAAAGGTAATTTTTCATCTTGAAATTTCTTCTTAATATTTTCTTTAACAATTTCCTTATTTTCTCTTACAAATTTAACATCTAACATTTTTTCTTCTCTCCTTTATTCTATCATATATTTTTTTTGCATTCTTTTCCATAATTTTTTCTACATCTTCCGAAGAAAATACAGAAAGCAAATCCTCTTTTAATTCTGTGGCAATTTTATTATAATCATAAATTCCATATTCTTCATTATCATTTGGATCAATGATTGAAACGAAGTTCATATTATCACTCGAGACCATAACTCTATCAATTCCAAAAATATCAACCATATATTTAATATGTTCTATATATTTAGATCGTTTTCTGTTCCCCACAAACGCTGGATAACTAACAAGGCCAATCATACCCCCAACTTCTTTTAAAGCAAGAAGTTGTTCTTTTGTTAGATTTCTTTTATGAGGACATAGTTCATAACTATTAGAGTGACTTGCATAACAAATTACTTCTTTGCCTTTCTTTTGTTCTTCCTTAATCACATCAATCATATCAAAAAATGTCTTTTGATTGGCATGGGATAAATCTATTCCCATTCCAAGATCGATACCTTTTCTTAAGAAAGCCTTTCCTTTTCTAGTTAAACCACTATCACTACGATTCCCTGATCCATAACAATTTTTATTGTTCCAAACCAGTAAAAAAGCATCAAGTCCAGCATCGTATAGTTTTTCTAATTCCTCTTCATCCTTTATGTAATCACAACCTTCAATACTATATAATGATGGACAAGAAAAGTTTTCATCATACATTTTTTTACTCTCTCTAAACATTGAAAGAACATTAATATCCTTTTCTTTAACTTGGTATTCTTCTTCCATCTCCTCACTATTCATGAAATACAAATTACAAAATACCCCAACAATATTATTACTGTGAATAGTTTTCTTCATTTTCTCTAAATACTCAAAAGATTTATACTTTGAAGAAAAAAAACAAATTGATAATAAGTCATGATGTGTATCAAACATTAAATCCCTCCTAACAAAAAAAGGATGGCCTTAAGGAGCTTATACATGGTATATAAGCGGTGCCATCCTTATTATACTTAATTTAGATAACGGTAATGCCCGGATATAAAATCATCTAAAGAGTAGATAGTTAAGGTTTTATTACTGTTCTCACCAACCACAGTATCTCTTAAAT
>CALVUY010000100.1 GCA_944363705.1 uncultured Bacilli bacterium
ATAAACCAACACCTTTTATTTTGCAATATATTTTTTGATAGAACTAAAGACTTTTCGTCAGAAATTTGGTACAATATTTCTAAAATCACAAATAATTCATGGACTAGTAGCATCATTACAATTATTTGACGATGGCAATACTAGATATGCACGTATTTTACAAAATCTTAAATTAAGTGAACTTACCAATAAAAAATATAACTATAATCTTCCATTACCTGCTTTGTATGGTACTAGAGCTTATTTCCCACACAGAAGTAAATATCGCGAATTGATTAGCAACCTTGCTATTAATCCTAATTATGAAAATTGGGATGCTTGGTTTAATTTTAATCTAAATAGAACAGAAGATGCTATTTTCTTTATAGATAATAAATTAACAGCATATAAGAAAATGATTTATAGAAAATAGAGGTGAATTTTATGAACAGACTTATAGATTTACATATTCATAGTAATTTATCTGATGGAGAATTATCTCCTAAAGAAATTATTGATAGAGCAGTTAATAATGGGGTTAGTGTTATAGCAATAGCAGATCACGATACAACTCTTGCTTATGATGATGAGTTATTTAATTATGCAAAAGAAAATAATGTTAAATTAATTACAGCTGTTGAGATATCCACTAGAACTAACAAATGTGGGATTCATGTCTTAGGATATAACTTTGATATTAATAATAAAAGGTTTACTGATAAGTTATACTCGATTAGAAATGCTAGGCATATTTATTTACATAATGTTGCTACTAAATTAAAGGAATTGGGTTATATTATTGATGTTGATTCTTTAGATAAGATTGATGCTGTTACTAAAGCTCATATTGCTCTTAATATTGTAGAAAATATGGGGAATAAAGAATTGCTATTAAAAACCTTTGGACATATTCCTAATAAAGGTGAATTTATTGAAACAATAATGAATGAAGGATGTCCTTGCTATGTAGAAAAAGAAGCTATTAGTCCTAAGGAAGCTAGTGATTTAATAAGAGAAGCTGGTGGTAAAGTAGTTCTTGCTCATCCTGTTGCATATAAATATGAAGATGGCTTAACTGATGATGACATATTAAATCTAGTTAAAGAAATGAATCCTGATGGTATTGAAGCTAATTACGTTTATTTAGATAGAAATGGTAATAAAATCAATGAAAGTACTCATTGGAATAACTTTGCTAAATATCATAATCTAATAACGACAATAGGTTCTGACTTTCATAAGAATGACGGTATTCACTCTGACATTGGTTTATTTAATGAAGATATTGTACTAAATGATAATGAGCTTAACTATATTATTGATAATCTTTTAAAATAAAGAAAGTGCATAATAACACTTTCTATTTTTTATCTAATAACCAGTCTAATACGTTTATTTTTCTTATTCCGTTATATGATACTTCTGGTTCTATATCTCCTACTAGCAAAAATTTTTGATTATGGTCTTTTATACTATCAAGTGATTTTAATTCTCTTTCTAATGTTTTTTCATCTTTAACACTTTCACTTACTTGATAATATTCAATACCCTTACTATTTATAGCGACAAAATCTACTTCTAATTCATCTACTTTACCTATATAAACATCATAACCACGTCTTAAGAGTTCTAAATAAACAACATTTTCTAAAATATGACCTGTATCATTTCCTTTTCTTCCTAGTATAAAATATCTTAATCCAAGATCTGCTACATAATATTTATCACCTGTTTTTAAATACTGTTTCCCTTTTATATCATATCTAGTAGCTTTATAGAAAATAAACGACTCTAGTAAAGATGTGATGTAATTTTCAACTGTATGTATACTTATTGTTCGTCCATTTGATACTAAAGTATCTTTTATTTTATTAGTAGAAGTTATATTACCAATATTATCTAATAAAAAACTAACTACGCTTTGAAGCATTAACATATCCGGAAACTTTCTACGTGCCATTATATCTTTTAATATTATTGAATCATATATTCCTTTAATGTATTTGTCTACATCATCTATATTATCAAAGTTAAGAACATAAGGAAATGATCCCCAAGATATGTATTTTTGAAATAACCTATCTATATTATCATCATTATTATTTGCAGATACAAATTCTTTAAAAGATAATGGAAGCATTTTTATTTCTATATATCTTCCTGATAAAAGAGTAGCTAATTCTCCTGACAAAAGATTAGCATTAGAGCCAGTTATATATAAATCAATGTTTTTATTTAAATATAAGCCGTCACAAGCTTTTTGAAATTCTGGTACTACTTGAACTTCGTCTATAAATACATAGGCTTTCTTTGAACTATCTATCTTATTTAATACATAGTTATATAATTTTAAATAACTATCTAGTTCATAATAAATTGGGTCCTCTAAATTTATTCTTATTATTTGTTTTTTTTCTATTCCAGAATTCAATAAGAATTCATTGTATAAATCAAATAAAGTTGACTTGCCACACCTTCGAATTCCAGTTATTACTTTTATTAAGTCTTTGTCTTTAAAATGTTTTAATTGTTCTAAATATTCATCTCTTGGAATCATTTTCTATATCACCGCCTTTTCTTATATTATATTTAATGAAAAGATGTTTGTCAAGTTTTTGCAGTAAGTGTGAAAAAAAATATTATTTTCGACATTTTTTTGCACATTATCTTCTTTCAATATTATAATCTTCTTCTTTCTTACTAGCTCTTATAACACTGCCTTTACCATATTTTTTAATAATTTTATCCATTACTTCTTCTACTTTATCTTCTACTTTTACATCAGACTCTTCAAACAAAGACATTTGACTAACTGCTTTCTCTTTTAAATCACCTAATCTTACTCCTATATTTCTAATAGGATCTTCTTGCCAACTAGCTTCAAAAACCCGTTTAACAGCTTTATAGATTTCTTCTGTTACATTAGTTGGATTATATAAAGTAATTTGATGAGAATAATTTTTAAAGAGATTATTTCTATAAGTAACGGCAATAGTTGCAGTATATAGTTTTTGATCTCTTAGAGTGTATGACACTTCTTCTGTTTCACTAAATAATATTTTTAATAAGTCTTCTTTTTTACTAACATCATAGGGTAAAGTTCTTGAAATACTAATACATTTATTCTTAGCATTTCTTGGTTCTACTTTGCTATAATCTATTCCTAAAGCTGCTTCTTTAAAATAATCACCCTGGCTTTTAAAATGTCTTCTTAATAAATTGATATTAGACTCAGCTAAATCTTTAATAGTATATATTCCTAAGTCATTTAACTTTTTAGCAGAACTTTTACCTAACATAAATAAATCATTTACTTTTAAAGGCCACATTTTAGTTTCAATTTCATTTAAATAAAGAGTATGTACTTTATCTGGTTTTTCAAAGTCACTTGCCATCTTAGCACAAAGTTTGTTCTCTCCTATTCCAACATTGACTGTAAAGCCAAACTTTTCTTTGATTTCATCTTTTATTTTATGAGCTAGTGATACATAATCATTACCATAAAGAAGTGTAGTACCTGTAAGGTCAAGAAAACATTCATCAATAGAGTATTGTTCTATTACAGGAGTATACTGTGATAGATAATTATATAACTTTTTAGATTGTTCTTTATAAAAAGCATAGTTAGGAGGAAATACTTGTAAG
>CALVUY010000101.1 GCA_944363705.1 uncultured Bacilli bacterium
TTCTTCAAGTATTTCTCTTTTTAGTTCCATATTATCACCATCCTTTAATAGTATATCTATTATAATGGTTTTAATACACTTTAAACATGTGTGACTTTTTTTTCAAAATGTCCGCTTTTGCACTTTCGTTTACAAAACAAAATGTCCTATTATAAAAATTAGTAAAAAAAATTGATTTACAAAACAAAATGTCCTAAAATACACCTCCAGAAAGGAGGTGTATTTTTATGGTTAAATTAGTAGATAAAGAATTATACAGCGAAACTATTAAAAAAGTTCTTTCTAAAGACCTAACTCAAAAAGAAGCTGGATTAATACTAGATATAACTGATAGACAGATTCGTAGACTTATTACTAAGTACAAAAATATGGGTGAGGATGCATTTGTTCATAAAAATATAAATAATCAAAATGCAAAAAAAATCTCAGATGATATACCAACTAAGATTATAGATGATTATTTAACTAATTATTATGATTATGGATTTACTCACTTCTATGAAGAGCAAGGGCGTAAATATGGTATTTCTTTTTCTTACATGGTTGAAAAGTTTGGAACCAATTATATTATTTCTCCCTATGCTCAACACAGAACAGTCAAATTATATAATGAAAACATGAAAAAAGCAATAAGAGATAATTCTATAACAGAATCCCAAGAAAAATTATTTGAACAAAGAAAGCAAGAAGAGTTTGAAAAACACATTAGAAAATCTTCTTTGCATTATTCATTTGGTGAAGAAGTTCAAATGGATGCAGCCTTTTGGGTTTGGTTTGGTACTGAAGAAACTGCATTGCATTTAGTTGTGGATAAGGCTACTAAGAAAGTTCTTGCCGGTTATTTCGATTATGAAGAAACTACTAATGCATATTTAGTTGTACTAATGAACATGATTATAAACTTTGGTATTCCTAAAAGAATAAAAACAGATAGAAGAAATTCATTTTCCATTAATAATGCTAAAAGTTCTAAATCAAAACTTAATATAACTCAGTTTGGTAGAATATGTGAAGATTTAGAAATTGAATTATTATGTAATAGTAATCCATTATTTAAACCCAATGCTGAAAGAGAAAATGGTACTTTTAAAAGACGTTTGAAAGCGGAATTAAGACATAATGGTATAACTACTATTGAAGAGGCTAATAAATATTTAAATGAAGTATTTATTCCTAAAATAAATGAAAGGTTCTCATACAAAATTAATCCCAAGAAAAATGTTATGAGAGAAAATAATTATACTGAAGATGAGTTAAATTTAATTATTTCTATTAGAAACGAAAGAACTATAGATAATGCTTCATCAATTAAATATTTTAATAATTACTATTTACCTGCTAATGTAGAAACTGGTGAAGTCATATCTTTTAAAAGTAGAACAAAGTGCACCGTTGTTAATTCATACGATAGTAAGTTATTTGGAATTATAGATGGTAATACTTATATGCTAGTACTGATAGAAAAACGAGAAGGAGAAAATAAAAGAGCCACAAAAAATGGATTTAAACCTAATGAAAACCATCCGTGGAGAAACTTTAAGATTAACTAAGGTTGGGGCTTTGCCCCAAACCCCAAGGTTTATCGCTTAATGACTCCAAAAAAAGGAAACGTTAATAAAAGAAGCAAGTACTTCTTTAACTATGCTTCCTTTTTTGTATGTCATTACTTAATGCTCTGGTCACTCCTCAGTGTTGCCATACCCCTTAAGTAACAATTCTATTATATGTCATTATGTTTAGATTGCAATAGGACATTTTGTTTTGTAAATTGGTTTATACTTACCTATAGATACTTTATAATAGGACATTTTGTTTTATAAATACTTATGAAAAAAGCGGACATTTTGTTTTATTAATCACATAATGGTTTTAATACACTTTAAACATGACAAATTTAATGATAAAATATTTATAGGTGATTATATGAAGATGGTCAATTTAGATAAAATAATTAACAAAGATAATTTAATTCCTAATTTTAAAGGAAGCCATACTATATACAATTTTAAAATGGATAATGATACTTATTACTTTAAAGAAGTACCTAATAGAGAACTAGTAATGGAAATGATTTCTAAATCTATTGCCTTCCTTTTAGGAATACCTTATCTTAAAGAATCTATTGCTATTTTAAACGATAAATATGGACTACTTAGTAAAAGTTATTTAAAAGATGATGATAAAAGTTATAATTTACATAACTTAATGCAAAACTACTTTTACGGAAACAATGATGATGAGCTATTAGACTATAGAAAGCTAGCTAGTTTAAATAATTTAGAAGATATTTGGTTTGCTCTAGAAGATAGATATGAAGATAAAAATATTGTTAAAAATCTTATGGATGGCATTACTAATATATTTATGTTTGATCTATTAGTAGGAGAATCTGATAGAACTTTAAGAAATATAGAAATAATAGAAAGTTATAATACCGTAACAATCGCTCCTTTATATGATACATCAAGTATACTAGCTGATAAAAGTACAGCTTTAGGTGTTGATGAAAATGATTATTTAAAAAGTGATTTAGATAAATTAGATAAATTTATAGAAAACTCTGATACTGCTTATAAAGAGAAATTCTATAGTTATCTTAATACACTAGACTCTATAGGTATAGAAAAGATAATAGAAGAAACTGAAAGAGAAAATGATTTTATAATAGACAATAACTTAAAGAATGAAATAATTACTAAATTTAATAGTCGGATAAATATGTTTAAAGAACATGAAAAAAGAGTTAGTATTTCTAAATAAACTAACTCTTTAATTTTTATAAAACTCTACTCTATTTTTAAATTCATTAATACCAATAATCTTTAATAATTGATATAAATTAGGAGTCTTAACTCTACCTGTAAGTAGATGTCTAATCATCTCACAAACATCTCCTATATGTCCTTTATATAAAGTTGGATCTTCTTTATACATTTTAACACTTGGAGCATAACCCATTTCTTCGGCAAGTATTTTAACTTGATTGTACCACTCATCTTCACTATTAAAGTCTTGATATATATCTATATATTTATTAATAACATCATAATCGATTTTATCGTCTATATCTTTATATGTTTCATTTCTATCTTTATAAAATAAATCATTGAAGATATAAGCACTTTCAGTTTTGATATCTTTATAAGTTGCAATATCTTTACGAGGTCTCTTACTATCACGTTCTATATTTAAGAATGAAATTAACTTATCTTTATCTTTAATCATTAAATTATAAAACTCTTCATCATACTTTTTATAATAGTTTAAAGCATCGTTATAAATAGTTTCGGCACTAATTCTAGAAAAATAAGTTCTACAGATATTATTTAACTTTTCCATATCAAATAAAGTTCCACCTGTAGGCATTTTTTTAAATGAAAATTTAAAGTCTTCTATAGATTTATCTTTATTTTGTAAATACCACTCTTCAAAATTAGTATTTGCTAGTGTTGCAAGATAAAGTCTAACACCTTCTTTAGGTATACCTGCTTCTTCATAAAAGCTAACAGCAAATTCTGGATCTTTTCTCTTACTAAACTTACGAATTTTTCCATCTTCTTTTTTAGTAAGAGGTGCATG
>CALVUY010000102.1 GCA_944363705.1 uncultured Bacilli bacterium
CTAATCTCTTCTGCAACAGGGGTTCTAAGTATTGCTGCTAACATTGCTACGCCTTGTTCTGTAAAGACATACGGTAGAGTTCTTGACATATTATTTTCTTTTGCGGTTTCAGTTTGAAACCGCAAATAATCATATTCGTCTTTTGTTAATTGAAACATAAATCTTTCCGGAAATCTATTAATATGTCTTTTCACTGCTAAATTAATAGTCTTAGTTCCATTTTTACATTTGTAAAGCCTTGCCAAGTCACTATCTAGCATTACTTGCTTTCCTCTTATTTCATAAATCATATTCTCTATTTTAATATCTTCATTTGTAACAACTTCATTCATCTATTAGTTCTCCTTATCTATTTTCTTTATTTTATTTATTAAGGTGTTTTTTACATCTTCATCTCCTATTAAAGTAATAGAAAATGTTTTATAACCTATTCTATTTACACTGGCTCCACAGTGATATACTACCTTCTCATCTAAGATAAAGTATCTATCATGAAAGGTATTATTATAGTAAACTTGTAAATTATTGTACTGTTTATTATATTTTGCAATATCTTGTTCTGTAAGAAGATTATTAGATTTAGTTATAATTGTTACTTTTATATTTAATCTTTTTATAATATCTAAAATTGTATTATCTGCATATGCATCTATTATTACAAGATTATTATTTGCTTTATTAAATATCTCTTGTATTTTAGAATAAGCATCATAAATCTGACCATTAAAATATATTTCATTAATTTTCTTCTTTTCTTCTATTTTTTGAAATGAGTCTTGTAATAATTTAATTTTATATTCATGTTCTAATAGCATATTATTAACGTAGTTTTGTTCAAGTAAACTAGTAGAGATATATTTTCTCATAGTTACAAAGGCTCTCATAATAGCAACACTCATATCTGAAGCAACATCAGTTCTGAGAACGGTAGCTAACATTGCTACACCTTGTTCTGTAAAAACATAAGGCAGTTTACGAATTCCTCCATAGTTATTCCAACTTGAAGTCCCAAATTGGGACTTCAAGTTTAAAAATTCTTCTGCTTCTAACTGAAAATAAAAATCATTAGGGAATCTATTAATATTTCTTTTTACTGCTTGATTAATTGTTTTTGTCCCATTAGCACATTCATATAATCTTGCCAAGTCACTATCTAGCATTACTTGCTTACCTCTTATTTCATAAATCATATTCTCTATTTTAATATCTTCTTTTGTAACAACTTCATTCATTTACTAATCCTCCAAAAGCATATTTTAAATAACTAGTTATTGGTTATTGCTCTATAGTATTTATGTTCGAAAGTCAAGCAAAAAATGTTAAAAATATGTTACGAGTTTTCGTAAATCAAATGAGACTTTTATTTTATAAAACAGATTACGAAAATTCGTTATAATAAAAAGAACTTGCTATATAAGCAAGTTACTTTATTATTTAGATAAGTTATATGTATCTTTAGCAATTACAAGTTCTTCATCTGTCGCTAACACATAACTAGCGATAGATGATTTTTTAGTAGTAATTAAGCCTTCTTTATCTTTTCTAACAATTGTTTCTTCATTTAGTTTCTCATCAACTTCTACACCAAGTGGTTTTAATTTATTAAGTACTTCTTTTCTAATAATAGGATCATTCTCACCACCACCTGCTGTAAAGACGATAGCATCTACTTTACCTAGTTTTAAGAAGTATTTAGCAATATATTCAGCAATACGTTCAGTATACATATCAATTGCAAGAACAGTCTTCTTTTCTTTAGCAATAAAGGCTCTATCTATATCTCTCAAATCACTCATACCAGCGATTCCTTCAAGGCCACTCTTTTTATTTAATAGGTTATCTACTTCATCATAAGAAAGAGCTGTTTTCTTCATAATATAGCCTATAATACTATAATCTATATCACCACTACGGGTACCCATCATTATACCAGCATTAGGAGTAAAGCCCATAGATGTAGCGATACATTTTCCATCTTTAACTGCGGATATACTAGCACCATTACCAATATGACAGATAATTAAATTACCATCACGTCCTAGTATTTCTTTCATTCTAGTAGTTATATATTGATGAGAAAGCCCATGGAATCCATACTTTCTAACATCATATTTAACATACCATTCATAAGGTACTGAGTATAAAAATTCTTTTTCTTCAATAGTTTGATGAAAAGCTGTATCAAAACATGCGACCATAGTAGCATTAGGTATAGCTTTAGAAAAAGCTTTTATACCAATGATAGCAGCTGGATTATGAAGAGGTGCTAACTCTTTGATTCTTTCTATTTCATCTAGAACTCTTTCTGTAATAACAACAGAATGAGAATATAAAACACCTCCATGAACAACACGATGTCCAACAGCTTTAATATCATCTAATTTCTTAACAATACCTTTTTCCACAAGTTCTGTTAATAAAATATTAACAGCTTTCTCATGATTTACAATTTCCTCTTTCTTATAGATTTTCTCATCATTAACTCTAATAGTATAATCACTATCAGTAGAGCCAATTCTCTCAAAACTTCCTTTTGTAATTACTTTTTCACTTGGCATATCATAAAGTCTAAACTTTAAAGTACTACTGCCAGAATTAACAGCTAATAATAGCATAAATCATCTCTCCTTTTACTTATTATACACTAATAAGTTAAAAAGAACAAAAGCTTTTTAATCGGTTATATGAAATACTATACTACCACTTAATTTAGTTTTAAAATAATCTTTCTTAAACCAGTTTAATAAACATATTATCTCTGTTTGATCTTCGAAGTCTACTTTATCTACATCAAAAAATAGCATTATGCCTTCTATATAAAAATTATAATCTCGCCAATTTGGAAATTCTCTTCTTAATAGTGGAGAAAAGCCACGCCAACTTAAATCTTGACTTTTAAAATCAATATTACCATTTTCTCCTAACTCTAACATATATTTATTACTATTTGGTATTTCTGTTATAGAAATAGGCCATTCTTCATCAGGTTTATCTGCACCCCAGTATTCATCGTCGTATAGTGTAAAATGTAATAGAAAGAAAGATTTATTTAATTCCCTACATAAATCATGAATATTAGCATCAAATACATCCTTTTTTATCTCTAAACTAATTAAGTTTTCTTCTTCTTTAACATTATATAAATCTAAATCAAATATTTTCCCAACAGATTGTTTTAATTTATTTAATTCTTCTTTTTCAAAAGGTTTATCATTTTTCTTTTCAACTACCATTGATGTAGCAACAGCACAACTTAAATATCTTCCCATTTTTTTCTCCTTACATTAATGTTGTTATTTGTTTTTTAGATAGACCAGTTAGTTCGCTTATTAAAGGTATATCCATCTTTTTGGCAAGCATTGATTTAGCAATAGATTTTTTCTCATTAGTAGCACCTTCTTTTCTGCCCTCTTTTCTACCATCACTTCTTGCAGAATTAATCTCCATTTTATGAACTATCTCTTCATCATATATTGCACCAAATTCATCGTCTAATCCTAATTCTTT
>CALVUY010000103.1 GCA_944363705.1 uncultured Bacilli bacterium
ATTAAAGAATTAGTAATTAATGCAAGAAATAAAGTATATACTACTGTTAATATAGAAATGCTTAATCTATATTGAAATATTGGTAAGATTATTATGGATATTCAAAAGGGCGATAAAAGAGCATCTTATGGAGATGCCATTTTAGATAAATTATTTAAAAAAATAACTGATGAATTTGGTAAAGGCTTCTCATCAAGAAATTTAAGGACTATGAGAAAATTTTATCTGACTTATCCAATTTGGAAGACAGTGTCTGCCAAATTGAGTTGGTCACATTATTTAGAATTAATAGATACTGTAGAAGAAGAAAAAATATAGAACTATTAAAGCAAGAAGTCATTACGAAAAATGTGTAAAATGTATAAAAATTCGTAATGGCTTCTTGTTTTATATTAATTATTATGTTATTCTAAAAGAAAAGGAGCGTGTTATTATATGGAAATAAAAAGAGACTACTACTTACAAAAGCTTATTGATAGAAAAGAAAACCATTTAATAAAAATAATAACTGGAATAAGAAGATGTGGTAAATCTTATCTACTTAACCATATCTTTAAGAACTATTTACTAGAAACAGGGGTAAATGCAGATCACATTATTATGGTTAGCCTTGATGATGATGATAGTGAATCATTATTAGATGTTCATAATCTTAATACATATATAAAATCACAAATTAAAGATGATGACTTACATTATATTCTTTTAGATGAGATACAACTTGTTGAAGGTTTTGAATCTTTACTAAATGGACTTTTAAGAAAAGAAAATTTAGATGTTTATGTAACTGGAAGCAATTCAAAATTTTTATCTTCAGATATAATTACTGAATTTAGAGGTAGAGGTGATGAAATCAGAGTTTATCCTCTTTCTTTCAGTGAATTTTATAGTGCCTATGAAGGTAGTAAAGAGGATGCATGGCAAGAATATTATACTTATGGAGGACTACCTTTAGTATTATCATATAAAAATGAAATAGATAAAATGGCATATTTAGAAAATCAAAGAAAGAATGTTTATTTAAATGATGTAATAGAAAGAAATAATATTCAAAATGAACAAGACTTATATACTATTGTAGAAATATTATCTTCATCAGTAGGTTCTCTTACTAACCCTTTAAAACTTGCTAATACTTTTAAATCTAATAATAAAAATACATCTATAACTGATAAAACTATATATAATTATTTAAATTATCTAGAAGATGCCTTTTTGATAGAAAGTACAAAACGTTATGACGTAAAAGGTAAAAAATATATTGAAACACCTAAAAAATATTATTTTACTGATATAGGTATTAGAAATTCATTTTTAAATTTTAGACAGCAGGAAGAAAATCAACTAATGGAAAACATTATATATATAGAACTTAAAAGAAGAGGATTCAGTGTAGATGTTGGAGTTGTCGAGGTAAGAGATAAAAGCGGGCAAAAGAAACTAGAAATTGATTTTGTTGCTAATAGAGGAAATAATAGATACTATATACAATCTGCTCTAACTATAGATAGTAAGGAAAAAAGAGAACAAGAAGAACGTTCATTAATAAATACAAATGACTTTTTTAGAAAGATAATAATAGTAAAAGATAATATAAAAAGATGGAGAGATGAAAAAGGAATTGTAATTATGGGAATAGTTGATTTCTTATTAGATTTTGATAGTTTAGACTATTAGAAAGGAAAAGCTTATGGAAAAAGTAATATTAATTAAATATGGAGAATTAACTACAAAAAAAGGTAATCGTAATTTTTTTGTTAAAACTTTAACAAAAAATATAGAGAGTAAATTAAAAGACTTTAATGTTCTTATAGAAAAAGATTTATCTAGAATGTATATACACTATAATGTAGAAGATGAAGAGTCTATTATTAATAAAATACACGAGATATTTGGTATACATAAATATCATATTGCCTATGTTACTAATAGTGATATGAACTCTATTAAAGATGAATTAATTAAAACAGTTAAATTACAAAACTTTAAAACTTTTAAAGTTGAAACTAAAAGAAGTGATAAATCTTTTCCTAAAACTAGTATGGAATTATCAAGAATATTTGGTGGTATAGTTTTAAAAAATAAGGATAATATTAAAGTAGATGTTAATAATCCAGAAGTTATTATTCATGTAGAAATAAGAGAAAAAAATACTTATATCTATTATAATGAATTTAATGGACTTGGTGGATATCCTAGTGGAATTCAAGGTAAAGGATTATTAATGTTAAGTGGAGGAATAGATTCTCCAGTAGCAGGATTTCTTGCCATGAAAAGAGGAATTAAAGTAGATGCAGTATACTTTGAAGCGATTCCTCATACTAGTTTAGAAGCTAGAGAAAAAGTAATAACTTTAGTAAATAAGTTAAAAGTCTATACAAATGATATAAATCTATATATAGTTCCATTTACTAAAATACAAGAAGAAATCTATAAAAGTGTTTCTCCTAATTATGTTATTACTATTATGAGAAGAATGATGTATAGAATAATGTCCGCTTTATGTAAAAAATATAATGCTAAAGTAATAATTAATGGAGAATCTATTGGACAAGTAGCATCTCAAACCTTAAATAGTATGTATGTAATAAATAATGTTACTAATATACCAGTAATAAGACCAGTTGCATGTCTAGATAAATTAGAGATAATATCTATTGCTAAAAAAATAGATACATATAATACAAGTATCTTACCATATGAAGATTGTTGTACAGTCTTTGTACCAAAGCATCCTATAATTAATCCAACACTAAAAGAGACGCTAAAAGAAGAAGAAAAAGTTGACTACGAAGAGATTTTAAAAGAAACTATAGATAATACTTTTATCTATAAAGAAGAAAAAAAATATGAAAATATTCTTTAGGTAAAAATTACCAATAAAAAAAATGTATGAAATTCAAAAAACTTCACATTCTACTAGTGTAGGAGGTGAAACAAATGAACAACAAAATGAACACTGGTTCAATGAAGATGAGAGTTCCTGGTGCTAAACAAGCTATTGATAAAATGAAATATGAAATAGCTAATGAATTTGGTGTTAATTTAGGACCAGATGCTACTAGCCGTGCTAACGGTTCAGTTGGTGGTGAAATCACTAGACGTTTAGTACAAAACGGATTAAATCAAGTTAGCGGAAGTTATACTAATAAATAAGTAATATAACTTATTTGATAGGCTGATAAAGCCTATCTTTTTAGTTTTTCTGAGGTAAAATTGCAAATAAAAAATAAGTTGTCAAATTAAAAGATAAAAAATTTGAGTTTCCGTGTTTTTTCTGACATGGTGTAATTTTAATTATAAAAAGGCGAAGCTTAAAAAAACTTCGCTTG
>CALVUY010000104.1 GCA_944363705.1 uncultured Bacilli bacterium
CTATTTGCATAGTTTACACCTCCGATAGATTTCTTTTAAACTGTTAATATAATAGCATAAACACTAAAGAAATGCAAATTATTTAAAATATGCCTTAGAATCTTCACAAAACTCTATTGCATTAGGATAACTTTTCCTAAGTACTTTTACCAAAAGCACATCATGCTCCCCTGCATAAACTACTGTTTTATTATCAGGTTCATCATAACTAAGAACAAAATCTGGAATATGAAATCCTTTAATTCTAATCTCATTATAACCACCATGAGCTCGCGTTTTCCTATTAAAATCATCATTAGATAACCACCTAGGAAGTAATGCCCCTTTAAATCCATATTTACACTCATTAAAATTATTACATATCGCATCATCAGGAACCATATACACTATATCTTCTAAAGGAATAGAACAATAACCAAACTTTATATAAGTATTTCCATAATACATACTTCTATTATCATTATATATAGTACTATAATAATCTATCTTATCAACATAATTACCATTAAATAAATGCTTACCAGAACGCATAGTTCTAACTAAGAACTGATAATCCTCTCCATCAAAATAAATTACTCTTATATTATATTTATTATCGCCAACAACATATTCTTCAAACGTTTCTTCACAAGTACTTAAATCAGTTAAAGAACTTACAATACTTTCTTTAGATTTATTTTCTATTTCTTTTAGAATATTTAATTTAATCTTTTCTAAATCATATCCACAATAATTTTCAAATAATTCTAAGGCTTTCCTATAATCATGTCCAAAAACCAATTCTTCCATATCATTAATAAAAGTTATATATTTACTATCAAGTCTCTCAAAATAAGAAGATGAATAAATAATTATTAAATAATCTCTAAAATCATTACTATTATCATTTAATAACTCTAAAACAGTTTCTCTAATTTTTTTGTATGACTCTATACCAACTTTTATTTCACTTTTTATCCTATCACTAGTAAAAACTTTATCAATATATGGAAAATAAACATCATCCAAAACAGAAACTAAACGTTCAACATCATAGTCATCACTATAAAATTTATATGAATCACCTAATTCATAATTAAATATTTCTTTAAATGTACTAGCATCCAATCCATATATTAAACATTCTCTATCTTTAGTTATCTCTTTTTCTAATATTTCTTTACTTAATCCTTTAAAAATCTTATAAAGCTCACCATTACTATTTTCTTTAATAAAATTAGTAATTATCTCTCTTCTACTATCAAAATATTCGTTTAATTCATCAACATCTAAAGAAGTTCTAATTTTATAAAAACAAGTAAGATTACAATCTTCTAATAAAAAATAATCTAAAAGTTTAAAACTTAAATCTTTGTTTTCAATTTCATATATACTTTGAAAAAAATCAAAGTAACTATACAAACGAATTGTTGTATCAGTAAGTTCAAACCATTTTTCATCTTCTTTAGTACTATCACTAATTAAATGTAAATTATCAAGAATCATAAAACATTTCACATAGTTACATTTTAATTTTCCTAAACTTTGATACATTTCTTTCAACAAGTCATTATCTCTTATTTTTTTCTGAATGTCATCGCTTAAATAAACATCTGTAATTCCATCTATATTTAAATTTAATATTGAAACAAAAAGGTGTGAAAAAGACTCTGAACTTAAAACATTATCTACATTATTAGTAAAAATATCTACAAGTTGTTTATTATTATAGGAAGTAGCATTTTCTAGAATTTTTTGAAGTTCATAATCAGAATAAGAATATTCTTCATAATTAATATAATTAGAAAAAACATAATAGTAACTTTTTTTGCATCCTTTTAATAATAAATTAGTTTTAGATAAATTTAAAACAAATAATTGTTTATACCTATTTAAATAATCTAACTGCATCTCATCATTTAAATATGAAAAGACATAGTAAAATTTTTCATAGTAGCCATTTTTCAAAAAATTATTTAATAAACCATATATATTATTTAAACTACAAGTACTATTTAAATAATAATCAAGTTTTTCTTTAGAAACATTATTTTCATTTAAAGCTTTTGCAAAATACTTTTCTTTAAAAAGAAAACTAATATCAAAGTCTCTCTTAAATAATCTAGAAAATTTATCCCTGTTTTTTATCAAAACATCAATTCCTTCTTTATCCAAATAATATTTAACGATATCTATATTAGAACAGAAAAGAAGTCTAGAAAAGTCCATATCATAATATTTACTATCTTTTAAAAAGCCCAATTTAACAGCTTTATTATCAAGATAATCAACTATTTTTTCTCTATAACTCTCCATTTCTACATCTCTATCATTATTAAAATAAAATCTACGATAAAAAGAATTTATAATATTATCTGATAACTTAAAACTACCACATACATTAGGACAATCCCTATAATAATCAACTATTTCTAATAATTCATCTAAACGATTCTTACCTTCATAATCTTTAAAGTAATTATTAAAAAGAAAATCTAAAGAAAAAGAAACAGTATTAGCATAACTCTTTATAATATAAACATCATTTAAAAGAAGATACTTATGCAACTCAAAAGGTAACTGTTCAAATGCAGAAGGCAAAATATCAAGATATGTGCTAATATCTTTTAAATAATATTCCATAAGTTGTATAACATCATTATATTTTAAACTAATATCTAAATCTTTTAATTCATTATTAGTATTTATTTCTTTTATTAAATATTCTAAAGTCATGCCTAAAAAATACTTTCTCTTAGTTAAAGACTCCAAAAAATATGGTTGTTTCAACAATTTAATCTTATTAGGATAATAATTATCTAAATTTAAAACATTATATTGAAATTTATCTAAACTAATTAATCTATTAACATCTTCTTCATTAAAATAAAAGTCTCTTATTCTATCAGAAGATAAGTTAGCTATAAGTCCCAAAATCTTATCTCTATCATTATGAAATATATATTCTTTAACTTTATTATTTAGCAAAAAATCTTCTAATTCGCTAGAATAATTATTAATCATATCTAAAAGCTCTTTTCTAAATACGTGCCAATCACTCATATCAATTTCTTGCATTATAACAACTCCCCCCCTACTTAAAGAATTATTTTAAAACAAGCATAACAAAAAGTAAAGAAAAAGCACTCATAAAGTGCCAAAATTTGTGATTTATCAGGGAAAATGTTACAAAAATAGTATGTCAATTATCAGGAAAAATGTTACACCTTATTTTGAATAG
>CALVUY010000105.1 GCA_944363705.1 uncultured Bacilli bacterium
TTTGCACCATTTGCTGTTTTGATTTGTGCATTGTATAACTTTTATATTGCTTAATTTAATTTCCGAACAACTCTATTATAAAACTTAACAAATTCATTAAAGTCTTGTTCTAAATAATCATATTCTCCTGATAAATTTTGAGCCAGTCCTTCATCAAACCAAACAGCTCTTAATTTAGAATTTCCATGGGCACAATTATTAAGATAGATAATATGAATAAGTTCGTGAATCGGAGTAGATATTCTTCTTATATAAACTTTATCAGAAATATATTCATTTTTATTATCTTTTAGAGCATATACACCATGCTTATCTTTTCTTAATTCAACTAATTGATTACACATACCTTTATCATAAGTGCCAACTGCATAATCAGGTAATGTATTGTTCCCATTTCTTAAATCGTTTATAACAAAACTTCTAAACTTATCTATATCATCAAACAAATTAATTTGATATTTACTATAACTTTTTAAATGATAAAATTTAAATACTTTCTCATATTGTTTATAAAAATAACTGACAATATCATCTACAATAAACTGTAAACTGTCTGGTGCACATATTTTTAATTTATCATCCTCATATTGTATTTTTTCTACCATAACTTCTCCTATGTATTATCTTTTTATATAATACAGATTCTTTAAAACTTAACTTAATTATATCATCTTTATTAAAATAAGAATAGTAATATCAATAAAAAAGACTGGCAGTGCTTATATGACTGAGTAAAAAAAACTCTTATATTCAATAACTTGAATAAATCATATAAGGCTTATATGCCAGTTCTTTTTAATGTAACACCATTTTTTTGAAAAAAATCTTCTCTTATAAATAAATATATAGTTTTATATTAATATAAAAAATATTATTTAACTTCTTTTTCAAAAATAACTCTTTGTTCTACAAATCCTAATTTATTATAAAAATTAAGAGCATTTTCATTAAATGACCAACAATTCAATTCTATTCTTTTGCATTCATTTTCTTTAGCAAATGTATTTATTTGTTCAATCATTTTCTTACCATATCCTTTATTTCTATAACTATCATCAATAATAATTTCATCAATCCAAATAGTTTTAGTAACCTTATCTTTTATTCGCAATGCAGCATAGCCTAAAATCTTATTATCTTCCTCAATAACAAAAAGGAACTCTTCAGGATTCTTTAACATATCTATTAAATCATTTTTCAAACCCATTATTTTTTTACTATTAAAAATATCTTTTCAATTTTCGTAATGCATATTATATCCTTCATTATATAAAATTAGTAAATTGTTATTTATATCGCTCTCTTTTGCTTTTCTAATTATCATATTTACCTCCAATATTAATTAATCTATCTTATAAATATAATTCTCTTTTCTTGGTTTCTCTTTCGCTTCCATATCAGGATAACCTAATATACAGTTACCTATTCCTTCATAGTCTCCAGTAATTCCTAAAGACTTTAATATTTCTTTTCCCTCTTCTGTTTCAAATTCTTCTTTTGCTCGATGTATCCAACAACTACCAAGTCCTAAAGAACTTGCCGCTAGCATCATATTTTCCATAACTAGGCTACCATCATAAATATATGTAGGAACTGACTTATCTGCTAGTACGACAATAACAACAGGTGCGCCATAAAAAGGATCAGTATCTACTCCCATAATCTTAGCATTTAATTTAGATAGTTTATCTCTGACCTCTTTATTAGTAATAGCAATTATTATAGGAGACTGACGATTCTGTCCAGATGGTGCATAAGTACCTGCTTTTAATACTTCATCAATTAATTCAGTAGGAACCATATCACTTTTATATTTTTTTATACTTCTTCTTTCTACTATATTTTTAATAACATCGTTCATTAATTATCCCTCCTACTTTAAGTATAGCATTTCTTCCAAAAGAAAAATAGTACTTTAAGTTACTATTTATCACAATAAATCTTATCTAATTCTTCTTCTATATCTTTGATAGTTTTCTTTAACTTTTCAATATCAGAGCTATCATTACTTATATCTTTATTATCAATTTTACTAGCATCAATTGTAATTTGTTGAGAAGCATAGGTTTGCATAGTAAGACCAACTAATTGTAACCAGTTACCAATGCTATCCTGCTCTTCTAAAGACAACTTTTGTGATAGTATTAATCCTATTAAAAAAGCAGATGTTGTAAAACTATAAGGACCAACATTAAAAACTATTCTTTCCATAAGTATCACTACCTATTAAAATTATTAATCTTTATAGTATATGCAAAATATTAATTTGTGTATTTCTTATAAAAAGAACATTCTTTATCGTGAGAATTAATAATACCTATCGCTTGTAAATAAGAATAAATAATGGTACTTCCTACAAAGTTTATTCCTCTTTTCTTTAAATCACTTGATATAGCATCAGATAAATCATTAGTAGTCTTATCTGTTTCATAAATTATTTTATCTTTAGTAAACTCTTTTAAATAATTATAAAAACTACCATACTCATTCTTTATATCTCTAAAAATATTAGCATTATTTATACTAGCTTTTATTTTTAATTCATTTCTAATAATATCTTTATTATCTAGTAATTCATTAATCTTCTTATCATCATAGGAACAAACTTTATCTAAATTAAAATTATCATAAGCTTTCCTAAAACTCTCTCTTTTATTTAAAACGCATTCCCAAGATAGTCCTGCTTGAAATGATTCTAATATTAACATTTCAAACAAATATTTATCATCAAAGTTAGGTACTCCCCACTCTTCATCGTGATATTTAATGTATATTGGATTATTTAAATTACACCACTTACATCTTTTAATCATAATGCTGTTCCTTTCTTTGGAATAAATAATTTTTCCATATTAACTTTTTCGTGTTTTAATAAATAAACTTTCTTATCAATACCACCTGCATAACCAGTTAAACTACCATTTGATCCTACCACTCTATGACACGGTATAATTATGGAAATAGGATTATGACTAACTGCACCTCCTACCGCTTGACTAGA
>CALVUY010000106.1 GCA_944363705.1 uncultured Bacilli bacterium
AGAAAAAGATTATAAAAAAGATGCTCTAGTTGAAGCATATTATAATTTAACAAATATTGAATTTAGAAAACAAAGTGAATATTTTGATAATGACAATGATATTTGTTATGCTAGTTTTGAGACGGCAAATGCTGAGATAAATAAAAGATTAATTAAAATGAGACAAGGGTAGTAGGTGGAATTATGCAGTATAATAAAGAAGAATTTAAGTTTTACTATGATAATTATATAGATATAAAAAATAAAATAGATGAAACTAAGGGTAAAATAAATGAGCTTTTACAAGATGATAAATTAAATAAAACTATAGATTTTTATAATAGTTTAAATGATAATGATAAAAAGATTTTTGATTATATTAATTGTAATATGGGATATGTTAGATATAAATTAAATAAACTAGCACTTGAAAAATTACAAGAATCATTTGAAAAATTATGTAATGAATTTATAGAAAGCGAAGCTTTTCCTTTTTCTAAAGATGAATTTCATTTCTTTGTAAAGAAAGATACATATTTAGTTGATGCAATTAATGGTGAAGATAGCAGTAAGTTAAGTAAAGAAGAAAACATATTTTTAAATGATAGTATAAGTTGTGTATATAATAGTTTAGATTATAATCCTAGCGATTATAGTATAGATGATATACCTTTAATAAAAGTATTATATTTGAAAGATAAGCTTAAATATGATAGAAGATGTTTGCCTTTAAATATAGACGGCATGATATACGATATTGATCTTGCCAAAAGAATAGATAGTGGCGACTATACTTATGACGAAAGAAGATGCAGTTGTCTTCCAGGGTGGAAAAAATCTCATCTTAAGACAAAATTGTTAACTCAACAGCAAAGAATTTTAACAAGTGATTCTAGAAATAAAGATTTATTATTATTTTCTGTTGATGCAGCTCTTTATGAAATAGAATTACAAAGTGGGGTTAGTGTTAATGAAATATATGATAGATTAAATAATATGGAAGTTAAAAATGAACATCAAAGAAGAAAAGTAGAAAGAGAAAAAGATGCTTTAATTAATGCTTATTATAATTTAACAAATATTGAATTTAGAAAGAATAGTGGTTATTATATGGGAAATCATTATATTTTTGCTAGGTATGAAACTGCTAATCCTGAAATTAATAAAAGAATGTTAAAAATGATGAAAAGATAGGTAGTGATAACTTGAAACGAAGTGAAGTAGATAGAGATAAATTAAGTCCTATGATGAGACAATATTTAGATATTAAAGATAATTATGAAGATACTATAATCTTTTTTAGACTTGGAGACTTTTATGAGATGTTCTTTGAAGATGCTGTTACTGCTTCTCGTGAGCTTGAATTAACATTAACAGGACGTAATGCTGGACTTGATGAGAGAGTTCCTATGTGTGGGGTACCTTTTAAAGCTTATGAAGGATATTTAGATAAACTAATAGATAAAGGTTATAAAGTAGCGATAGTAGAACAGTTAGAAGATCCTAAGACTACTAAAGATATGGTTAAACGTGATGTTATACAAGTAGTTACTAAAGGTACAAGATTAGATTCATCTATTAATGCTAAAGATAATAACTTTATCGCATCTATCTATGATTTAGAATATTGTTATGTCTTATCATACTCTGATGTATCTACTGGAGAAGTCTATGTTCTATTAGAAAATGGGGATAATGATTCTTTACTTAGAGAAGTATTAAGACACGAATTTAGTGAAATAATTGTTAATAATAAAATAGATAGAGAGTTTGTTAATATACTTAGAACTACATATCATTTGAATGTTACTATTTATGATGAATTATATAGTGGTAGTGAATATAGTTATGTTTATAAAAACTTAAAGGATGTTAGAGAAGAGACTGGTATTAAACATTTACTTGCATATCTTACAAATACTAAAAAAGGAGATTTATCTCATTTAGGGGAAGCAAGAATTGAGGATGTTAAAGAACATTTATTAATAGATAATAATACGAAAAGAAATCTGGAACTTACTGAGACTGTTAGATTAAGAGAGAGAACTTATAGTCTCTTATGGCTTTTAGATAAAAATAAGACTGCTATGGGTAGTAGACTTTTAAAACAAAATATAGAGAGTCCTTTAACTAATAAAAAAGAAATAAAAAAAAGGTATGACTTTGTAGATAAGCTAAGAGTAGAATTTATCTTAAGAGATGATTTAAAAAATAACTTAAATGAAGTTTATGACTTAGAAAGACTTGCTAGTAGAATTACTTATGGTAATTTAAATGCTAGAGATTTATTACAACTTAAGAATAGTTTAAAGGTATTACCAGAGATTAAGAGAATCTTAAAAGAGTTAAACTATTATAAAGAAATAGAGGACTTTCCTGAAGTGTTTAGTTTACTTGATAAAAGTATAGTAGAGGATCCTCCTATTACTTTAAGAGAAGGACATCTTATTAAAGATGGATATAATGTTGAGTTAGATGAATTAAGAAGTATATCTAGTGGTTCTAAAGACTTTATCTTAGAACTTGAACAAAAAGAGAAAGAGAGAACTGGTATTAAGAACTTAAAAGTAGGTTTTAATAAAGTCTTTGGCTATTATATAGAAGTTAGTAAAGGACAAGTTAAAGAGTTAAAAGATGAGTATGGTTATGAGAGAAAACAAACTTTATCTAATTGTGAAAGATTTATTACTCCTTTACTTAAAGAGAAAGAAAATATTATTTTAGGGGCAGAAGAAAAGATTGTTAACTTAGAATATGATTTATTTATGAAGATAAGAGAGACTATTAAAAGATATATTCATCCTTTGCAAAAAACAGCAGGTATAATTGCAGAAGTTGATATGTTACAAGCATTTTCTACTGTTTCTGATATGTATAACTTTGTAAGACCTACTATTACAGATAACA
>CALVUY010000107.1 GCA_944363705.1 uncultured Bacilli bacterium
TTATTTACTTTATATTCTTTTTCCATAGGGCACCTCTATAAATGTATATGCACCTAAATTAATATTATTTTGTAATATTTTGTTTATCTTCATTTAATACCTCCTTTGTCTTAATTTTCTGTTTTTTCTAACATATTACATTCAATCCTTTCTTCTTTTTTTATTCAAACTCTTTTAGTAGTTCTTTCATTTCTTTTAATTCATCTTCAGTTGGTGGAATTAATTCTTCTCTTTTACCATTCCAAACAGGAACGCCATCTGGATCATATCTTATATGAGGTCCACTTTTACCATTTAATAGTTCTTCTTGATTATCAGCAATATCTATTACAGTAATAAAACCTTGTATATTATTGTTTGTAATATAAGAATTAAGATAACCTTTTATAAATACTTTAGTTCCTTTAACAAAAAAATCTTTATAGATTGTATAAAGATTTCGGTTAATATTTAAACTTGAATATACTTTTCTCTTATCATATTTTAAGGTAGTTAAACCAAATTTAATATAGTCTTTATTATTATCTGTCACATTATTTATAGTTCCAGATATTATTATCTCATTTAAATCTATATCCATTTTTCGCTCCTTTCTTTTTAATTATTTAAATTATTAAAATAATTTTAAATTTATATTATTTATTATAATTATTTATTAATATTATTTATTCTGTTAGAAGATTCTCGCTATTACATATAGCAAGATACTGCTACTAACTATGGAAGATATTTGCTAAATATATTCTTCGTATATTAGGTTCATTTTCTACTTTAATATACTTTTTTCTTTTTAATGATGTTATTGAACTTGTAATTGTTCTCTTTGATACTTTCATATGATTACTTAAATACTTATTATTTGCATAACAAAAACCCTCTTGCATAGTTAAAGTAGTTATTAATCCCATTAATAGTTTAGTAGTAGAAGATAATTCTTCATCTAATAGAACTATCATAGGAACTTGTACATATTTTAAATTACTTATATCCGTCATATTATCGTCCTCCTTTCTTTATTTTTAAAAACAAAAAAACTTGTAAAACAACTTACAAGTCATACTGATATAAAACTACAAAAAGGCAATACTAAACCTGAGAACTTATTTTAAATCCTGTCTCTAGGATTAAAGCGTTTTAGTCTTATAGACTAGGTTCTAATATAAATCTACGAACATTTACTGAACCCTTATTTGTTAGCGATTTAATCTTTTCTAACAAAACTCGTATGTGTATAATCCTCTGCTATATTCAATGAACTTTATATATTTATTATCTTCCAATATTTGTAAGTTCTTTTTGAATCCAACATTTGTTATACTTAAATGATTTTGAACTCTACCTATACTTATACTTGTGAACTTACTTCTTTGAGATTGTTCTGCACAAAGTATTTTGTATATAAGTTTAGTTTCAAACTTTATATTCTTGTCTTTCCATATCTTTGGATTAATTAATTCTAGTTGTTTGTTCTTCGGCATACATTTGATTTTCTCCTTTCTTGTATTCAATAATTATCTTATTGTGTACTTCTGTACTCGCTGACAAATTAATCTTAACATAGTAAATACTAACCTGTCAATACTTTTTTTATTCATATTTTGTATTTTTGTTGACTTTTGTACTCATTTAGTGTATGATTAATATGTGAGGTGAAAAAAATGTCTAGTGATAAAACTATTGGTGAAGTAATTGCCGAAGCTAGAGAAGAAAAAAATCTATCTCAAAGACAACTTGCAAAACTTGCTGGAATTAATAGTTCTGGTTTATCTAAAATAGAAGCAGGAGAAAGAGATCCTAGTCCTAAAATATTAAGAAAGATAAGTAAATATATTGATGTTAATTATAATGATTTAATGTATAAAATGGGATTAGGTATTGAAGTTAGTCCATTAAATCCTTTTATTAAAGACTATTATTCTAACTTAAAAGGAAATGAATTAAATGAGGCAGAAATTAATGTTTTAGGTAATAAGCAAAATTTAGAAAAATTAGTTTTATCTTGCGAAGAAAAATTAAAAGATAAAAACATATTAGAAAGCGAAAAAGATTTATTACTACATACTATTGAAGATACAAATTATCAAATTAATACACAACAAGAAATAATAAACTTAATTCAAAGTTTAAAAGTAAAGGAGAGAAATAGAAATGCGAAGTAGAAAAATATTAAATATTTTAGTTATATTATCATGCATATTTGTTATAGTAAGTTTTGTATTAACACAAACTATTGCAAATGATTATTTTAAGAATATGTTTTGGGTTGCTAGTATGTTTCTTATGTGTGGTGTATTATTAGATCTTAATGCTTGGAGCAAATTAGGATTAGATGTTGATAAAAATAAATCCAAAACTATTAGGAGAGGTTTTGATGATAGTACAACATTATTAGTTGTTTTTTATGGTAGTTTACTTTTAATAATTGTATTTTTTAATCAATTTAATAACGAAGTAATGAAAAACAACTATGTCATAATAGGATACTTTATTATGACAATAGAATTTGTATTATTTAATTATCTATCAATATGGAATGCTAAAAAAGATACTATTAAATTATTAAAAGATAATAAATAATACACTTTTACCTTTTCGTTAGATTAGGTATTAGGCTATTTTTCATATAAGAATGCGTGGCAAGTTTTGTTGCTTTAGCAATGAAATTGGCGATAGCATTCTTCTTTTTATTTAAACTTGATTTAAATAAAAAGACAACAATACCACTTAGATTAGTTTGTGGTATGTTGCTTAAATGGGGTTTCAAAAGGGCTCTCCCTTTGCACACTATTCCTAGATGGCTTGTCCATCTTGGTAGTGTGTTACTATCTTGTCTTAAAGATAGTCAAAAGCAAAAATCCATTAGTTACGAA
>CALVUY010000108.1 GCA_944363705.1 uncultured Bacilli bacterium
TCTTCTGTTAATCTACTTCCCTCTATCTTGTTAGAATTATAAGAGAAATTAACTTGTGAAAAATGATAAATATTTCCCTTAAATTTAGATTCTTTTTGTTTGATTAATTCGTGTTTGATTTTTTGTACGTCCATTTACCTCACATCCTTATTATATTATACTAGCCTAAACTTATAATAAATATCGATATTTTTATCTTCATCAATTTCGATTCTATCAATAAGTGTAGTAATGAGAGCTCTAGTAGGTTTTTCTAACTTTAAAAACTCTTCTATTTTTTGTGCATAGTATTTATCATCGGTAACATTTGTATTTTCAAGATTCTTTAACTGCTCTTTATAAAGTTTAATTTCCTTTTCCTTATTCTTTATATCAAGAGTAAAGTTATTATATGTTCTTTTATACATCTCTAAAGTTATATTACCATCTAACTTATCATTATAGCAAACATCAATTTTTCGTTTTAAATTTTCTATCTCGTTATCTAACTTATTAATTTCATAAAGTATTTTATTTTTCTTGTTTTTTAATTTATCAGAATTTTTTAAAGCATTCTCTAACATATTAGTATTAATATATTTCTTGCACATTCGCCTTAACTCTTTTAAAACAATTTCTTCAATTTCAAAATACTTTACACTATGGGGAGTACATACTCCTTGATGTTTTCTTTTAGCCCAGTAATTACAATTACCATATATTCTAGTAACCTCTCCATATTTTTTAGTTACTTGTTTATGAGCTCTAAAACCAAAAGTATGACCACACTCTTTACAAAAAATAAGTCCACGAAGTAATAAACTATTAGTAATGCCATTTCCTTTAAAACGATTTTTATTGCTTTTAAACATATTTTGTACTAATTCAAAAGTTGCCTTATCTACAATAGCTGGTACAGCATTCTCACATACAATCCAACTATCTTCTCTTGTATGAATACGTTTTTTAGACTTATAATTAATCTTCTTCTGTTTGCACTGAGTAAGATTTCCAATATAAGTTGGACAGCAAAGTATATCTCTTACTGTTCTCGTAGCCCAAACTCCATAATGATAATTATTTTGTCCTATCTTCATATTTTTATGTTGACTAGGAGTTGGTATTTTCTCATTTGTTAAAGTATCACATATTGTTCCAAGTGATGAACCATTTGCGAACATATTAAATATTCTTCTAACAACTTTAGCAGCCTCTTCATCGATTACTAACTTATGTTTATCTTCTTCACTCTTCTTATAGCCATAAGGAGCATAAGCTCCAACAAACTGACCATTTCTTTTTTTAGTATATAAAGAACTCCTTAATTTATTTGATATATCTTTAACATACATATCATTAAAAGCACTTTTAAATACTAACATATCATTAGCAGAAGAATTTTTTGCTGTATCAATTCCATCATTAACAGCTACATACCTAATTCCATGTTCTGGAAAATACTTTTCAACATAATAGCCAAACTCAATATGATCTCTTCCAAGTCTTGATGTATCTTTAGTAATAATCATATTGATTTTTTTCTCTTCACAGTCTTTAATCATTCTTTTAAAGCCATCTCTATCAAAAGTTGTTCCAGAAACTCCATCATCGACATACTCATCCACAAAGAGTAAATTATTATCTCTAATATAATTTAAAAGCAAATCTCGTTGCGTCGATATACTACCACTTTCACCTAACCTCTCATCTTCTCTAGATAATCTTAAATATATTCCTACCTTATAGTCGTCCGTTATCATAACATCTCCTCTATAAGTCTAAGATTATATCCGTATCTATTATATCATTAAATTTTAAATCTTCGTCTAAAAAAGATAAGAAAAATGAACTAATTAGTTCGTCTAAAGTAAGAGCATTATCATCAAATATATTATTTACCTTATATTTGTCCATATTCCACCTCATTAAATGTATATGAGGCACGTCTTAAAATATTTTGTCTTGTTTTGTTATCTATATTAATTTCTCCTTTCCTTATATTATTAATAAAAATTCCTCATAATAAATTCAAATCCTTTCTATTTATATTCGCTTAATAAATTTTCCATTTCTTTTTGTTCTTCTAAAGTTGCAGGTGTACTTTCACACCTATTTCCATCCCAAATTAAAACACCATCATCATCTTCTCTGATATGTGGTGCTTTTTTGCCTTTTATTATTTCCTCTGAATTATTTGCTACATCAGTAACAGTAATAAAACTTTGTATCTTTTTATTTTTATCGATATAAGAGTTTAAATAACCCTTAATATAAATTTTATTACCTTTTATAAAATAATCTTTATAAATATGATAAAGCTCTCTTTCTATATTTAAACTAACATATACATTTTTATCTTCTTTAGTAGTATATTTTCTTGTAGTAATTCCAAACTTAATATATTTATCATTCGTATCAGTAACAGCATTAATAATTCCTGATATTAATACTTTATTAAAATTTATATCATTATTCATTAATCAGATCCTTTCTATTTTTGCTTTTTAAATATAATTAAAGTAATTTATTTTATATTTTTATTTATTCTTTATTATATGGTGGAAATATATTTCTAGTGGGCTAGCAGTTTTCTTCTATACCTATGGAAGTATTTTTCCATCCCATTTCCGTAACATATAATTTTCTAATATGATTAACATATTCTATTTTAATTAATCCCTCTTTCTTTAACTTTGCTAAAGCTGACGTTATAGTTCTTTTTGATACATTAATTCTTTTAGCCAAATATTCATTACTGGCAAAGCAGTCATTACCTTTATAATTTAAAGAACAAATCATTCCCATTACAAGTTTTTCTGTTGA
>CALVUY010000109.1 GCA_944363705.1 uncultured Bacilli bacterium
AGTAACATTTACAGTAACATTTCCTTCAAACCAGTAAGGACCAATATCAAGTCCACTAAAGTCATAGTCAATGATAAGGCCTTCACTTGTTGTTATTCTTTCTGGTTGTACTGCTTCCCATCTAGAAGTAGTATCTTCAGTTTGTAGTATGTTTTGACTATTTTCGTTTAACTCTTCAGCTTGAACATCTTTAACATCTGTTATAAAACATACACTTAAAACTAACAGAAATAAGCTGAAAAAAACATTTTTCTTTGACATTTTTTCCTCCCACCAATATTATCTACAAACTTTCATATTTTATACAAAAGTAGAGATTATTTATCAAAGAAAAATTTATAATCAACCGAACCCCTCACGATTAACCTAAAGTTTCTTTGATTTGTCTTTATATACTAATGATTTTTATCTGGCTTGTCAATAGAAAAATTAAGAATTTAAGGGTAAAAAGTTCTAAAAATCCAAAATTCAAAGAGAAAAAGACTTGAATTTAGAAAATTCATGGAAAAAAGGGGAGGAAAATAAAAAAACTACCAGGTATTCCTGATAGAATTTTATTTATTAATCTTTAGACCTTGTCAAGACTAGTGTGTAAATTTCTATAATATTTTTTTGAATTGTCAAAGAACATATATACTAAATTAATCAATGTTTAGATATTTTGTGTATCTTTCTCCAAATAAATCTATAAGTTGTAATTGTATTGTTTTAAAGTTTTGAATGGGTTTTACCCATTTTTCTTTTAAATCATTTATTCTTAAAAATAATACTTTATATACTGATTCTTCACTTGGGAAAGATCCTTTACCTCTAGTAACTTTTCTTAAAGCAGAATTAACTGATTCTACAGCATTAGATGTATATATGGCTTTTCTAATTTCTATTGGTAGTTCAAATAATGGTTCTAATAATTCCATAAAGCTTTCTACTTTTTCTACTATTTTTTGATGTTTTTTAAAAGTCTCTTTAAAGTCTTCTAAAACAGTAATCGCTTCTTCATAACTAGAACTAGTATATATTCTTTTCCACATTTTAATTATGTCTTTTGCCTCTTTTTTAGGGCATATTTTGTATATATTTCTAGTTAAATGAACAACACATCTTTGAGACTGAGTTTTAGGAAATACTGTTTCTAGTGAACCTTTAAAGCCCGCTATCCCATCACTAGACATATAAAGTATATCTTCAACACCGCGTTGCTTTAAATCTTCAAACACAGTAGTCCAAAAACTAGCAGACTCAACTTTGTCTATCCACATTCCTAATATATCTTTATAGCCATTACCATCTACTCCAATAATAACGTATATAGCCTTTTTTTGACTTATTAAATTATCATCTTTAATAGGTACATATAAACAGTCTGCATAAGTAAAGATATAAAGTGGTTTTAGTTTTCTATTTCTAAACTTTTCCACTTCTTCATTAACAGCAGAAATTAATCTCGTTATTTCATCTTTACCTATATTTACACCATATAGATCTTTTAATATTTTTTCTATATCTCTAAGGCTCATGCCTTTAGCATATAAGGATATACACTTGTCTTCAAAACCAGTTAATTTAGTTTGTCCTTTTTCTATTATTACAGGATTAAAACTACCATTTCTGTCCCTTGGAGTCTTAACTTCAATAGAACCATATTTAGTTTCTACTTTCTTACTTTTACAATGACCATTTCTACTATTATTAGTATCATTACGTTCATACTTAGAATATTCTAAATGATTATCTAATTCAGCATCTAGTAACTTTTGCATTAATGGTTCTAATAAGGAATCAATAAAATTTTCTACATCTAAACTATTTTTTATTTCTCCATTTTTAAATTTATTAACTGCTTCATCTATTATTAATTCATTTAGTGTTTTATCTTTATTCATATTTTGCCCCTTTTTATATAAGTTCTAAATCAGGATAGAGTTGAATAAGATCATTAAGCATTAAAATCCATTCATTCTTTTTAAACGATGTAAATCCAAAATAATCTTTCATACTTCCTAACTTATCATATATCTCATTTAAATTACTAACATAGTCTTTTTGACTATTAAAGTTCAATCTTATTCTATCATATAAATAAATATTTGCAGAGTGTCTAAATATTAGTTTTCTAATATTGACACTATATTTATATAATGATTCAATATTATTAAGATATTTCTCAATAAGTTTTTGATGAATAACATTATTATATCTTTCTTTAAATTTTTTAAAGTTTTCTTTATAGTCTGTTATAGTATTTTGGATATATAAGTCTCTTATTTTACTTCCTATTTCTTTAGCACTCTTTTCATAAGAAAATTGATAAAACTTAGGCATTATATCTGTTAGAGAATCAGTAAAGATTACATTTGGAAATGCTACTTTTGCAGACCTTTTTAGGTTTTTATTATTATCAACAGATAGAAATAGAATATTTTTAACACCTCTTGTTTTAAGCGATTCAAAACAATCTAACCAATATCTATTATTATTTTTTCTATCCGGATAAACATTAATTAAGGTACGGAATCCTCTTTTATCAATACCTACAAAGGTATATATATCTTCTTTTTCGATATAATCTCCTTTCTTAATATTAATTTCATTTCTAATTGCATATACAACTAAATAAATATTATCAAGTTTTCTTTTAGTACAATCATTCATTGTTAATTGTTCCATTTATATCATCTCCTCTTATTATTTTTGATAAATAAAAATCTAGTATGTTTTTTTATTTACACACTAGATTATACACGGTC
>CALVUY010000110.1 GCA_944363705.1 uncultured Bacilli bacterium
GCATCTAATCGCTTAGACAATGCTTTAGAAGTTTCCCTAACACCTTTACCTTGTATAATCATTTGAGTTAGTTCTTCAACCATAATATTTTTTAATTTAGTACGGTTTGACCATAACCTTTGACTATAGTGTCTACCACTCCAAGGAAAAGCTAAAATATTTTTTATCATATCATTGTCAATATGTGAAAAACTTGCACCTACACCTACATATTTATGAATATCATATATAGTTTGGTAATAGTTATCTTTTATAGTACCCTTATAACAAATTTTAAGGGACTTCTCGGACGTTTCATATACTTCATTGATGTATTTACCACATTGAAAAAATAATTCCTCTAAACGGCTTATACGACTTTTCATAGATAAAGTATTTAATTCAAGTAAAAGTTCTTCATTTCCAGTTTCCTCTATAAGTTTTATATAAGTTTTTAAATCATACTTAAATTCTTTATATTCTTTACCATTTAGAAACTTTTGTGCATCTTTGTAGCTTAAATTATTATCTTTTGCATATTTATAAAAAAAGTTGGATATTTCTTTTCCTATATCATCCATAGCTTTTTTATATGCTTTAACTAATTCTTTTTCTACTTTCTTTAAATCTTTTAAGCCTTTTTTAAGTTTATAAGCTTCTCTTTTGGCAAAATATTCTTCACTAGATAATTTACTCATTTATCTCACCTAATTCAGAATAATCATCCTCATAAAGCTTATTAGCTTCTTTTTCTTTTCTCTCTATTTCTGCTTGAATATCACTAACTCTAGGCGACATTCCTATAATAGTTTCTTCTGATAATATTCCAGTAAGATTTTGCATTATTTGAGATAATTCTAGTTCATTATTAGGAGTATTTCTTGTAAATATTGGCTCTATTGCTAAGTAAGAATAGTCGCTATTGTTTTTCATTTTAGCATAAGCACATAATAACTCAATTCTTCTCATTAATCCTTTTTTAAACTTAGCTTCTTTAACTCCTATTAAGTTTTCAAGTCCCATAAGTTTGAATTTCATTGCGATACCACTAGCATTATTGCTAAAGTTTTCATCACTCATATTAGGTACGAAGCTAAAACGGTGTATATCCTCATTTAACCTATTTTTATAGTTCTCAAGTGCAGTATCTTGAATATCTTTTATTAGATATTTTGCATCACTATCAGAGTTTAAAAACTGTATTAAATTTACATCATTTAAGTTTTCAGCTTGTTCATCATCTATTAACTCGCCATTTATTACAAGCATACAGTTAGTAAATAACTCAAAGTCGTTAGCGGTATCTGATTGACTTTGGTCGTAAGCATCTATTAAGCTTAATACTTTTTCAAAATCTCCATATAATTCATCATTGTTTATATAAACATTTACTGGTATATCATTGAAATAATAATCTTCTTCATCTTCTAACGTTATACTTTCAAGTCTTATAGTTCCTCTGATTATTTTCCCATTAGCAATTATTTCACCTTTATCATTTTCAGTAGGTTTAGTATATACCTCTAACCTTGTTACAGTTTCTTCTAAGTCATTATTTCTAACTACTTCATCATAATATCTAATAGCTAATACTATATTTTCTTCTAAGGTATTGTCATAGCAAACTATTAACTCGCTTGGATCAATAGCTTTAAATCTTGGTCTAGCATTTTTATCTAAATACATTATTTCATAAGCATAGCCATATATACTTGCCATTTTTGCTAAAGTTGTGTTGTTATCAGATTCATCATTGTATCTAAATATATCAGTCATAGTTTCTAAAAGGTTTTTATCTTCTGTAGTATAAGCTACTGGTTTACCTAATAAATATCCTACTGCAGTATCAGTAATGTATTGTGCATATGGGTGAGATAATCTATTCTTAGGCTTATTTTTATTCTTGTATTTTCTAGTTGCTATTTTAGTGTTTTCATTGTTGTAATACTTTTGAAGCTTACTTAATCTTCTTTTTTCTTTAGAATGTTTTTTTATTAAATCAAGTATTAAACTTTCGGTAAGTATACAATCTTTATCTATCTTAAATTTCCTCATACTACACCTCCTATACGTTATATTTGCTTCTGTCAAATAGTTTTATATCTGCTACTTCGTAATCGTCTAATCCATACCAAATAGCCGAGAATGTATGTGGATCAATGTTAAATTCATCTTCAACTATATTCCCTCTTCTATCTTTTTTATAGGTTAAATTTTTTAATTCCTTGATAGTATGTTTGCATTTATCACTACAATAAATATTTTTAAATCTTTTAATTTTTTTAGTATTCGCAAGTCTACTTCCTGCGAACTTTTTACAAGCTTTCATTTTATAACCTAATCTATTAAAATAAGCTATCGACTTAGGCTCGGCATTATCTGCTATTATAATAAAGTTTTTAAATTCCTCTATTTCTTTGGCTATTTCATCATCAGTTTTTCCTTTTGAATAATATTCATTGAAGATATACAAGTCTTTGTTTTTATCATCTATAGCCATTTGAATTACTGCATTATAAGAAGTTACAAAACCAAAGTCCATTCCAGTTTTTATATATCTTGAAGGACACTTATTTGCAAAGTCCATAACTTTATCATGTTCTAATACTTTAAACTGTGGCAACACTTTCTCCCCATTTACTCCATAATGTCCTAATCTTGCAACTCTGTATAAGTCATAATCATATATCTTCATTTGTTCAAGTTCATCAATATAACTTTGTGGTAAAAAAGCATTATCTTC
>CALVUY010000111.1 GCA_944363705.1 uncultured Bacilli bacterium
GAGAAAGCTAGATTTGGCCATTTCCAAGACTAGTTTTTCTTTTTGGTATAAATTGGTAAAAACTGGTAAAATATAAAATATTTTGACAAGTTCTTTCTTTTATAAAGATTTTTTTTGTATAATAGAAATGGAGGGATAGAATGAAATATGTAATGATAGAAGTGGCATTTAATAGTGAAGAAGAAGTTAAATTAATAAAGGAAAAACTTTTAAAGGAAAAGTTAGTTGCAAGCTTACAAGTAATAACTAGTGATAGTAGTTGGAATTATAAAGGAGAACTTGAAAGCGATAATGAGTACTTGGTTTTTATGAAGACTAAAGAGTCTTTAGTTAATGAAGTCTATGAAGTAATTAAAGAAATTCATAGTTATGAAGTGTTTGAATATGCTGTATTTCCTTTAGCTAGTCCAAGTAAAGATTATTTAGATTGGATAGATAAAGAAACTAAGTAATTTACTCTTGACTTGGAGTTAAGTCTAAGTAGTAAAATTATCTTGTAAGAAAGAAGGTATATTTATGAAGAAAGCGATTGTTTATTATTCATATTCTGGTAATACTAAAAGTATTGTTGATATGATAAAAGAAAAAGTTAATGCAGATGTTTTTGAAATTAAACCTAAAACTCCTTATTCTACTAACTATGATGTAGTAGTAGATTTATGACAAGATGAGGTTAATAGTAATACTTTAAGAGAAATAGAAGATATTAATATTAACTTAGATAACTATGATACTATTATCTTGGCAACTCTAAGCAGTGGTTAAACTTATGCACCTGTTGTTCATACATTCTTAGAAAAGTATGATTTAAAAGATAAAACTATTATGCCAATAGTTACTAACGGAGGATGGTTAGGTCATACTATTGATGATATTAAGAAGTACTGTTTTAATGTTACTAATGAATTAGTATTAAAGTTTGATGGAAATAAGTTGGTAACAGATAGAAGTGCTATAGATAAATTTATAGAGGAGGTAAATAAATTGTGGAAATAGAAAATATTGTTAATAATTTTATAAATAATGATATTAAAACTAATATAGATGATAGAAGTAAATACTTAACTTTGTTACCAGCTTTAATATCTACTGATAGTAAAGAGATTTTTAAAGATAAGTTAATTGAAGCGGTAAATTATGTAGATAAAGAGTCTTTAAAAGAAGCAGTATATCAGACTGTTCCATATCTTGGCTATGGTAAAGTTTATCCATTCCTTGTAATAACAGAAGAAGTTTTAGGTAAAACAGAAGATGCTTCTACTACTAATAATGATAATAGATATTCTAAAGGATTAGAAACACAGTATAATCTTTTTGGTAAAGAAAATATAGATAAATCAAGAAATAATGAAAGTGAAGATTTTAAATTTATTTGGGATTATCTAGCAAGTTATTGTTTTGGAGATTTTTATACTAGAAAATATTTAACTTATAAAGAAAGAGAACTAATTACTTTTGCAACTCTAGCATCTTACGAGGATGTTGCCCCACAGCTTTCATCTCACATCAATGCTAATCTAGCATTAGGAAATAATAAAGAGTTGTTAGTTGAAGTAGTAAAGAATTTAGTACCATATCTAGGCTTCCCAAGAAGTTTAAATACAATTAATTTAATTAAGAATATAACTAGTAAAAGAAGTGATAAATAATGAATGAGAAACATGGAGGAGACTTTGGTTTAGGAGAAGAAAATACGGCTTATGCAAAATACTTTATAGGTAAAAGTTATTTAAATCCTTTAACTGATCCTAATAAGACAAGTCTATTCATCGCTAACGTTACATTTGAACCAGCTTGTCGTAATAACTGGCATATTCATCATGCTAAGAGTGGTGGTGGTCAAATTCTTATCTGTGTTGATGGAGAAGGATGGTACCAAGAAGAAGGTAAAGAAGCAGTTAGTCTAAAACCTGGTATGGTTATTACTATACCTGCTAATGTAAAACATTGGCATGGGGCTAAGAAAGATTCTTGGTTTAGTCATTTGGCTATTGAGGTACCAGGTGAAGAGACATCTAATGAATGGTGTGAACCAGTTACTGATGAGGAATATGAAAGATTGAATTAAAATATTATTACGAAAATAATAATAGAAAAAGATAATTGTAATGATGTAGAACACTTTGTAAAATTTAATCTTCATAAATATAATCAAAAAATTGTGACTATATCAGAAATAATTCATCTTATGCTCATAATAATACAATAAATGGTGATTTTATTATATATGATAATAATGAAATTATAGGTGGTGCATTAGGATATATAAGATTTGGATGGTATCAGTTAACAGATTTTTATATTGATGAAAGGTATAGAGGTAAAGGACTTGGAAGTGAGATTATAAAAAAAATAGAACAATTTGCAAAAGAAAATAATGCAATTGGTGTAAAAATAAATTCTTGGAGTTTTCAAGTACCATAATTCTATCAAAAACTAGGGTATATTGTGTGGGGACAATTTGAAGATTGTCCACCAGAAACTATACATTATAATTTATATAAGAAATTTTGATGTCATATAGGCTTGCATAAATTCTAACCTCTTACCAAGAAGAAGGTAAGGATGCCGTTAGTCTAAAACTTGGTATGGTTATTCCTATTTCTGCTAATGTAAAATATTGACATATTTAGAAAACAAAGAGTATAATATATCTAATTTTATGGAGGATTATGGTATGAAAGAGATAATTAA
>CALVUY010000112.1 GCA_944363705.1 uncultured Bacilli bacterium
ATGCCTTGCATATCTTAGCTATAGTATCTATAGTCCCTATTCTTCTTCCAAGTTCAATAGACCTATACATCTCAAAAGATATATCCATTGATTCAGATGCTAGTCTTTGAGTCTTAAATTTCTTTTTTCTACATTCTCTTAAATATTCTAAATTCACAATATCACCCTTTCTATATTTATTATGCACATCTTGTGCATATTTATAATTATATATTAATATGTATAATATGTCTACTATTTTTATAAAATATTTAGAATAATTTTTCAAAACTCCATTTTTAATATCATAATTTCTTTTAATTTTTATAAATCGCTACAACCTTTGCAATTACTAGCTTTAAAGGTGTTTAATTTTTATCCTCTACAACCGTTGAAATTACTAGCTTTGAAGGGTGTGTTTGCCCTGTAATTAATTTTATATGTCTTTTATGATAAATTAATCATTAGAAGTAAATAGAATTAATTCTACAGCACCTATGTATCTAAAACATAAGGAATTGTTGTAAGAAGGGCGTATTAAGGTAGGCACGCCCATTTGAGAAGTGAAGGAGGGATTTTGTTAACTGTTCTAATACATATTGCTTATGCTATCTTTTTATCATTATTTTCCTCTGTTTCATAATTTAACTCTATTTTATTCTTAACAGGTTTAGGTAATTCAACTATACAACCATGACGACCTTTTTTAGTTGCTATTAAGCATAATGCTTTATACTTATCTGTATTACTTAAAGACACTAAATCTTCTTTTGTAAACCCTTGTTTTTCAAATTCATCCTTAAGGACTTCAAAATCTTTTGTACTACTACCTTTTAACATCATTATAGTTGCTCCTGCATCTATTAATATATCTTTTATAGGAGCTATTTTAGTAAAGTTATGAGTTGATAATATTAATTTAACTCTGAATTTTCTTAATTGATAACACATTTCCCCTATATTTTTGAATGATCCTCTAGCTTGTTGTATCTCATCGCATATTACATGTACTCTTCTTAATTTTTCATTTTTGTATATTTCTGCCCTTACTTCACTTGCAATCATTATTTTAGAAAATAAATATGAAACTATAATATTCTTTACTTGAGGGCTAGAGAATTTATTTTGTGGCATTTCAAAGAATATAGCCTTACCTTGTTGCATTGCTTCTGCTAAGTTGATATTATTTTTATTATTTCTAACGTACATAAATTTTAAAGCTGGACTTTTCTTTAACATAGAAATCCTTGAAATTATACCTGATATTTTACTTTGACAAGTACCTGATATTTCTACTTCTCCAGTTTTTTTATTTCCTACTTTTATATCTCTATATTCATTTAATTCTTCTAACGCATCTATATCTTCTTGTATAAGTTCTTGATATTCTTCAGGCATAGTTAATTTAAATTCACTTAATTCTTTCATATATTCTAATCTATCTTTATAATTCTCTAAACATTTAACTATATCTCTTATACTTTTATCTTCATGTATAAGTACAGCAGTACATGCAGCATCTAAATATCTTCCCATACTTGCAGAAAACTCTTCTGTACCTAAATTATCTATAAAATTTGTTATTTGTGCATTTATTAAAGTAGCACATTCATACCTACTCATTGGGTTATTCATATCTCTAAGGGCTTCAATTTCATTGAAACCAAATCCTTCTTGACAAAAATAATCTGCTAAATTTATCCTAATTATTTTACTCTTATCTTTTATATTTCTCATTATGTTTTCTGACATCTCACAATTCTTTATAAAATCTAATACTATTAAAGAATCATCAGAGTTTACAGCATCTACACCTTTATTTTCAAAAGCAGATGTTTTCCCTCCGCCCATTTTAGCCATAATTAACTCAGGCATACAACTTGCATCTTCATCACTTGAAGTTGTTATTACTTCAGTTTTTCCTCTATATGTGTTAGTCCCATATCTAACATTACCAGTTTTTAATTCTTCTGGTACTGTTGTTTCGCTATGTTGTGTAGCTTCTAATTTATGTTCCTCTATAATAGTTTTCCCTGGTAATGATATGAAATTACTTTCTACTTCATAAGTACTCATTTTAGATACTTCACCTTCATATTCATATTGTTCAAAATTAACATATTCTTTTTCCTTATTTTTTTCTGTCATATCTTTAGTTACGTTCAAAGCATGTCTTTTCTTTATTCCTATTGATTTTTTTGACTTTTTATCTATTATTCTTTTTGCTATAAGTTTATTATCCGCTTTTTCTCCAACTACACTAAATGTATTTATAGTTGTTTTTGCATTTATTTTTTCTCTTTCTATACTTTTAGATTCTGAATATATCATTATTTGAGTTTTTAAAATTTCAGCATTTTCTTTATCTTTAGTTGTTTTAGTAAGCTCTTGTACAGGAATTAATCTCTTTCTTGATTCATTCTTGCTATTATCTCCAAACATCCATTTGGTAGAATTTAATACAGTATCTACCGTTTCATATAGAATATTAAGTATTATAGAAGTTATTCTTTCAAATGTCATAGTCTTATCTAAACATTTCCCAGCTTGATATTCTTCCATCTTTTTTACATGATAATTTTTCCAAGACATTAAAGA